>JAITHL010000159.1 GCA_031279975.1 Treponema sp.
TCTGGGATTTTGGCGTTGCAAACGCCAAAATTCTACCTTGCAGGCTCCAAAAGAGCCCGAAAATCGGGATTTTTAAGGTCTACTGGCCGCAAAAATCCACAATTTGAACAGGCTCTTACAACTGGGCAAAGAGGTCGGTCATCTCCAGGGCGGACATCATGGCGTCCCAGCCTTTGTTTCCAGCTTTTACGCCCGCCCGTTCCACCGCCTGCTCAATGGTGTCCGTGGTCAGGACCCCGAAAATAACCGGAATGCCCGAACTCATCCCCGCCTGGGCTATCCCCTTGGCGGCTTCCGCGGCCACATAGTCAAAGTGGGGGGTTGAGCCCCGGATAACCGCCCCCAGACAGACAACCCCCTGGTACTTTCCGCTTTTCGCCAGCTTTAACGCGGTCAGGGGAATTTCAAAGGAACCGGGAACCCGGACCACCGTAAGGTCCGGCGCGTTCCCGCCGTGGCGGATAAAACAGTCAACCGCCCCTTCCAAAAGCCGGGTTGTGATAAAATCATTGAACCGGCTTACCACCAGCGCAAACCGTTTGCCCTCCCCTTGCAGGGAGCCGTTTATTTCCATATACATACGCATCCTCCATCTTGCTCCGCTCTTGCATAGCCCGCAAAAATCCACAATTTAAACAGGCTCTTACACATAGGTAAGTTGATGTCCCAGGCGGACCTTCTTGACCGCCAGGTAATCCCGGTTTTCCGCCACCGGTTTGATTTCCACCGCCACCCGCTCGGCCACCCGCAGGCCCGCCGCGGCCAGGGCCGCCAGCTTGGCGGGGTTGTTAGTCATAAGCCGTACCCCCGATATGTTCAAATCCCGCAGTATGGCCGCCGCCGCCGTGTAGTCCCGCTCGTCCGCCTCGTGCCCCAGGCTCAGGTTGGCCTCCACCGTATCCAGCCCCTGGTCCTGGAGGGCGTAGGCCCGTATCTTCTCCGTAAGGCCGATACCCCGCCCTTCCTGGCGGAGATAGATAAGCGCCCCCCCCTCCTGGGCGATTCGGCCCATGGCCTCCGCCAGCTGGCCCCCGCAGTCGCAGCGGCAGGACATGAGAACGTCCCCGGTAAGGCACTCCGAGTGTATCCGCGCCAGGGCGTTCTGGGGATCAAAGGGTTTTTCCGAGACCAGGGCAATATGGGGCTGCTCCTCCTTGCCGGGATTCTCGTACAGATAAACCCGAAAGTTCCCCTCGCGGGTGGGCAGCCTGCTTTCCGCGATCCGCCGCGCCGCGCCGCGCCGGGGCAGGGTTTCCAGATACCGGACCAGGGTTTCCACCGTAACGATGCGCAGCCCGTGTTCCTGGGCGATTTCCTCCAGCCGGGGCAGCCGGGCCATGCTCCCATCGGCGTCCAGTATCTCACAGAGTATCCCCGACGGGCCCCGCCCCGCGAGCCGGGCCAATTCCATAGCGGCTTCCGTATGCCCCTGCCGGGCCAGAAGCCCGCCCCGCCGGGCGGTCAGGGGAAAGATATGGCCCGGACGGCACAGGTCCTCAGGCTTGGACTGGGGATCGATGAGGGTCTTGATAGTTGCGGCCCGGTCAAAGGCGGAAATCCCCGTGGTGGTCCCCTGCCGGGCGTCCACGCTGACCGTAAAAGCCGTGGTGTGCGCGGAAGTGTTGCGCGGCGCCATGGGGGGAAGCTCCAGGGCCGCCGCCCGGTCTTCGGTAATCGCCTGGCAGATCAGGCCCCGGCCGTGGAGGGCCATAAAATTTACCGCCCCAGGGCCGGCGCAGGCGGCGGCCATGATAAAATCCCCCTCGTTCTCCCGGTCTTCGTTATCCGTAACAATAAGCATACCGCCCCGGCGTATTTCCTCTATCGCCGTTTCAGCGTCCGCATAGACCGCATTCGTCATATATTCCTCCTTATCAAAAAAATCGAGCGGGGGGGAAGTCTCCCCCTACGGGCGCAACACGGTTGCGCCCTACCCCCTCAACGGGGGCTCTGCCCCCGTAACGCCCCCGCCGGTGTGGTTCCGCGAAGCGGAATCACTATAGAGTTTTGGGCTTTGCCCAAAACTCTAGGGCCGGGTGGAGTTTTGCCAAAGGCAAAACTCCAAGGCAATCCGGCAACGCCGGATTACCCGCCCCCCGGCCCCCCCGTTAGAAGCCCAGATCTTGCAGCCGTCCGGCGGAGAGTCCTTTACCGGCGGGGACGCTTAAAAGCCGTTCCACATAGCGGCCGATAATATCGGTCTCCAGATTCATCAGGTCCCCGGTCTTCTTATAGGCCAAGGTGGTTCCCGCTATGGTCGCGGGAATAATATTGATCCGTATCAGGGAACCCCGGAGTTCCGCGATGGTCAGGCTCATCCCGTCCAGGGCTATCGATCCTTCGCGGATACAGTACCGGAGCTGCTCCGCCGGGGCTTCCACAGCCAGGTAGACGTTTTCCCCCTGCCGCCGTAATTCCCGGATGGGCGCCACGGCGTTTACATGGCCCTGCACAATATGGCCCCCCAGCCGGGAATCCAGGCGCAAGGCCCGTTCCAGATTAACCTTAACGCCGGCGTTGAGCCGCCCCAGGGTGGTTTTCGCCAGGCTTTCCGCCAAGGCCGCCACGGTAAAGAAATCCGGCCCGATTTCCGTTATGGTCTGGCATACCCCGTCAATGCTGATCGAATCCCCCAAACGGCTTCCCTCAAGGGCCGTCTTCGCCCCCACCGTAAGCCGCAGCCGGTCCGAAGCCCGGTTTAAGGCAAGGACCGTTCCAAGTTCTTCAACGATTCCGGTAAACATGGGCGCCCTCAAAAAGTATTTGGTTCCCGATACGCCGGATTTCCACGTCTTGAAATCCCAGGGCTTCCTCCATCGAGGGGATGGGGAGGCCGGATACGGCGTTGAGGCCGCCCCCCAGTATGAAGGGGGCAATAAAAACGCTCATCCGGTCCCAAAGCCCCTCCCGCAAAAAGGAACTGAAAACCGCCGCCCCCCCTTCTACCAGCACGGACAGGACCTTCCGCGCCCCCAGATGCTGAAGAACCTGGTCCAGGGGAAGGCCGCCCCGGTTTTCCGGCCCGCCGGCGACGGGTATCACCTGGGCCCCCCGATCCTCAAGCCGCCGTATCCGCCGCGGGTCCGCGCCGGCGGCGCAGAAGATGAGGGTTTTTTCCCGGTCCGGCAGGGCGAGGAGCCGGGCGGAATCGGGGATGGAAAGCCGGGAATCCAGGACCACCCGCAGGGGGTTCCGGCCCCGCTCCAGCCGGACGGTAAGCTCCGGATCATCGATATGCGCCGTCCCCCGCCCGATAAGCACCGCGTCAAAGGAACGGCGGAGGCGGTGCACCAGTTTCCGGGCCGCCTCATTGGTGATCCGGTTCTTTCCATCCCCCCCGGGGGCGGCTATCCTGCCGTCCAGGGATTGGGCGATCTTCAAATGCACCCAGGGCCGGCCCAGCCGGTGGAAGGTGAAAAAAAACCGGTTGAGTTCCTCCCCCTTGCGGGCCAGGAGTCCGGTTTCCACCGCAATCCCCGCCGCTTGTAAGGTTTGGACGCCCTGGCCGCTTACCTTGGGATGGGGGTCCTGGTTGGCGATGACGACCCGCCTGATCCGGTGTTGGATGATCGCCGTTGTGCAAGGGGGCTGGTGCTTTTCCGGCCCGGTAAAGGAGCAGGGTTCCAGGGTGCAGTAGAGGTCCGCCCCTTCGGCGGTATGCCCCGCGGCGGCGGCGGCCTCAAGGGCCTCCAGTTCCGCGTGTTTTCCCCGGTACTGGCGGTGCCAGCCTTCCCCCAGGACCATCCCGTTCCGGGCGATTACCGCGCCCACCAGGGGATTCGGGGATGTTTTCCCCGTCCCCCGGCGGGCCAAACTCATGGCCCGGCGCATACACCACCGGTCAAACTCGGTAAAGGGAAGGGGCGATTCGGCTGTATTCATAAGTTTCCCCTTTCATCAGGGAAGCGCCTCGGCAAAACAGCCGCCCGCTCTTCCCAGTATAGTGATTTCAAGGGTGATGGAGGGGCCCCGCCCAAGGACAGGACCTGTTATAACGATTTGATCCTAAAGACAGCGCGTTATCATTTTCTTCCATCCGGACTATTACCGTCGGCGCCGGAATTCCACCGGTTCAGTCCGGGACCGAATCCCGGAGTCGCGGGCTATACCGCCGGTCGGGAATTGCCGGCCTTGCCGGCTCACCCCGCCCTGAAAATATATTCCGAGTGTAAAACAGCGGGCTTCGTTTGTCAAGGG
>JAITHL010000218.1 GCA_031279975.1 Treponema sp.
AGACGGATGCCGCGAGCCCGACGTGGAGGCGGCTGCGGTTTGATTTCGGCTAGGTTTTGGTTATTAGTCATTAACCCCTTTTCGGCTAGAAAAGTTTTTAGGCAATTCGGGGGCTTGACCCTTGGAACAAACAAGGGTATCATTAAACTGTTTAGGATAGTTTGTTGCGTGTGTTAGAGTACGGCGGTTTAATAAAAACCCGTTTCAAGTTCAGAAATCTAAAGATTCGGCCTGTCCCCTTAGGATTCTTTTTGCGACCACCGTTAATTTTCCCTAGCATCCCATCTCTTCCCGGACTATGATAACGCCCGGAGAAGATAGGAGTCGTCCATGTAATGGACGTGAACATAGCGCGCCCGGACGCAGGCGTATACCAGTAACCTTGCGGGGTCCCGCCAATGGATACATCCGGCGGATGCGGCCCCGGTCCTTAGGGAGTGTAAGGTTATTTCCGGGTGAAGGAATTTTCTCAATGGCTAAGAAATTGTATGTCGGTAATCTCTCCTACAACACCACCGAAGACGGGCTGCGGAATCTCTTTTCCGGATTCGGAAGTGTTTCCTCAGCTAAGATCATTTTTGATCGCGAAACCGGCAATTCTAAGGGATTCGGCTTCATAGAAATGAGCACCGAAGAAGAGGCGAACGCCGCTATCGCGGGCACCAACGGCAGGGAATTAGACGGCCGTCAGCTTCGGGTGAATGAGGCGATGGATAAACCCCGCCGGGATCGCGGCATGGGGGGATATAACAGCAACTGGTAACGGCCTTCCGGGCCTTATGTAATACCCGGATATTCCCCCAGGGCGCTAGCCCTGGGGGGCAGGGGCTGATTACCTAACGCCGGACGAGGGGGCCCGCAATCAGCGTTTTCTCAGGAAGCGCTGATTGAAGCGGGCTTTTGAAACCCACGGTCCCCGGAGTTCGCCGCTTTTCACGGATGAGCGGGTCTTGTTACTGGAAATCCAGGTAATCCGTAGAGTCTTCTGCTCGTACCGGCATTCCCTTGGGCGGACCGAAAATAACGGCCAGCGCCGCTGCCTGCTGGAGGAGGGGGAGTTCTGTAATAACCGGGGGAAACGGGCTGAACCTTGGCCGTTCCCGCGCCGGTTCAGCCTGAGCTTCCCGGCCCAAGGGCATGGGTTTGCCGGCGGCCCGCAAGGGCATGGGCTTTACCTCCCGCGGCGGCGGCTCAAGTTTGGGAGGGCCCGGCGGCGGCGCATCATCGGCGTCCACCGGCAGATTCCAGGCTGAAAATTCCGCGTCCTCTTCGTCCTCCTCCTCTAGTTCCGGGGGCAATACAGCGGACCCCCATGCGGCGGGTTGGGCGTTTGTCTGCCCCTCCTGTTCTTGCCGGGCCTGTTGTTTCCGTTTCTTCTGGGCGGCGGCCATGCTGAATATAAGCCCCGCGATAACAAGCGCGATGGGAAGGTTGCTCAGAAGCAGTTCAAAGAGGCGTACCATTTAGCGTCCGCCGTTGGCGTTGCCGTCCTGGGGCCGCCCGGTATTGCCGCCCGCCTCGCTGCCGGCGGAGGCGCCGCCGATAGCGGCGCGCATACTCGTATCAGCCTGGATATTCTTGAGCCGGTAATAATCCATGATTCCCACATTGCCGTTCCGAAAGGCCTCCGCAATGGCCTGGGGAATCTCCGCTTCCGCCAGTACCACCTTGGCCCGGTTTTCCTGGACCAGGGCTATCATCTCCTGTTCCTTGGCCTGGGCCGCGGCCCGCCGTTTTTCCGCCTCCGCCTGGAAGCGCCGCTTGTCCGCCTCCGCCTGGTCCGCCTGGAGTTTGGCCCCCACGTTTTCCCCCACATCAATATCCGCGATGTCTATTGAAAGAATCTCGAAGGCCGTGCCCGCGTCCAGGCCCTTATCCAAAACCCGTTTGGAGATGATGTCTGGATTTTCCAATACCACCTTATAGGATTCGGCGGAACCTATGGTGGTAACAATGCCTTCCCCTACCCGCGCGATGATCGTTTCCTCCGTGGCGCCGCCTACCAAACGCTCAATATTGGCCCGCACGGTTACCCGGGCCTTTACCTGCAACTGAATGCCGTCCTTGGCCACCGCGTCAATGGTCATCTTCCCCTTGGAAGCGTCGGGACAATCGATGACCTTGGGATTCACGCTGGTCCGCACCGCCTCCAGCACATCCCGCCCCGCCAGATCGATGGCCGCGGCCCGCTGGAAGGGGAGGGGTATATTTGCCTTATTCGCCGCCACCAGCGCCCGGCTTAAGCGCATCACATCCCCCCGGGCCAGAAAATGGGTCTCCAGCATATCCGAAGCTATATCGATGCCCGCCTTGGCGAGCATGATACGGGAGTCCACAATAACCCCCGGATTTACATGCCGAAGCCACATGCCGATAAGTTTGCCCATCCCCACATAGGCGCCGGACAGCATAGCCCGGAACCAAAGTCCAAAAAACCGGAAAAAGAGGAACAAAAAACCCAGGGCGGCAAGCCCAATAAGAACCAGCAGGATCAAAAACCCCATATTCATATCATACATATCCATACTCCTTCCCCCTAGTTTGTCCTATATGAAGGATGTTAAGCAATAGACTTGGCTGCCAAGGCGCTTAGGACAGCGCTGATCAGAGCGTTTTGATAAAAATAGGCTAAGAGGGACGTTGCGCGTCCGTTTTGCAAAGCAAAAAGGCGGCATGGATAGGCAAGCCGCCAGAGGGCAAAGGCGGAACAGAAGCCGGCGGCGGTATGCCGTCCCCGCAACGCCCCCCGGTCCCACTGTCAACAACTTAATAAATGAGGAAAGGGGAAGTCGCGTACCCCTTTGGGGTACGACCCCTATGGGCGCGCTTCGTTGCGCCCTACCCCCTCAACGGGGGCTCTGCCCCCGTAACGCCCCCGCCGGGGGGCCGAAAGGCCCCCCGGTCCCCCCGCCATATAGTCTTAACCGGTTATTTTTGCGCTGGCTCTTGCAATTTCTCGCCTAATGGCTGCGAAACATGCTTTTTTTAGAAGCAGCAATCGCAAAATCGCAATTTCGCGGCTGCCTCTCTATGAAAAAGAATAGTTACCGTTACCCGGGGGCAAGCCCGCCTTTTAGCACCCTGAGCACCCACCCGCCGCCCTCTTCCTGTTCGGCGTGTATAACCCTGTGGCCTTCGTTTTTAAGGCTCCCCGGTACGCTCCCCATCGGCTCCCCGCTGTTCAAGCGGATTTCGAGGATTCCGCCGTCCGCCATCGCCTCCAGCGCCGTCTTTACCCGCACAGAGGTTTCAGGGCAGGCCGCGTTGGTAATATCAATTTTTACCGTTTCACCCATCCGTTTCCCCGGCCTTCCCCATCTTTTCGTTCATGGCTGCGGCGAAAACAGCGCGTCCAACCCGGGCTATGGTTTTGCCGAAACGCTCCCCTGGTTTTCCCTGTTCTCTGTAAAAGGCCACTGCCGCGTCGGCGGCCTTGAAAAGCCGGGGCTTTTCAAAAAACGGCGGGAATAGGGGCGCTCCCGGCTTTATTTCGTTCCCAAAGGAGCCGCCAAAGAAAAGAAGATAGCCCTTTTTGCCTTCCCAGGCGCTGGCAGGACAGGATTTGACGCATTTGCCGCAGAAGGCGCAGCGTTCCGCCGCATAGCTGAGGGTTTCCGCTGTTTTATCCACCAGGATCGCCCGGGCCGGGCACACGCCCTCGCAGAGCCCGCAGAAGACGCACTCCCCGGCCTTCCACGCGGGGAAGACCGCTCCCTTAACGCCCAAATCATTTTCTTCAGCCTTGAGGCAGTTGTTCGGACAGCCGGTAACGCCGATTTTGAACTTGTGGGGCAGTTCCGCGCCGAAATACCGGGCGTCCATCTCCGCCGCGAGGGCGCTGGTATTGATAAGGCCGCCGGGACAAACCTCCGAGCCCTGGCAGGCCGTAACCGTGCGGACCCGGGGGCCGCAGGAGCCGGGAGAAACCCCCGCCTCGGCAAGGGCGGCCTTGACCGCGGCAATATCCTCCAGCGCGATAAAGGGGATTTCAACGCCCTGGCGGCAGGTAAAATGTACATAGCCCTGTCCGAAACGCTCCGCGACCTCGCTTACCTTCCGCAGCTGGGCCGAACCGAAGCGCCCGCCCGTCACCCGCAGCCGCAGGGAAAAACGGTCTTTTTGGACCTGCCGCATAAAGCCGCCTTTTTTGAGGGTCCCGTAATCGGGTTCTTCTTGCATAAAGTTTCCTCCTGTTACCCGCGAACCTATGGTTCGAGGTATTTGCTCACTTCGTTACGCAAATACCACATTAGAGCTGTTCTGAAACTTCAGTTTCAGAACAGCTTCCGCTTAAAAACGCGGTTTCACAAGGCTTTAGCCTGAGAAACCGCAAGAGCCTGCGCAAAACCAACCGGGTTTTGCAACAGGCTCTAAAGTAACACCGATTGCGGCCGCAATAATGTTTCCCTAAGCCTTTATTTCCTAGTAAGGCTCTAATATTTGTCTTGATTTGTCAAGCCAGCGGGGAAGCCGGCGTAATTTTGCGGGTCAAGTTTAGCCTTTAGGACTGGGGGATTGGCCTTTGCCCCGGAAGGCAGACAAGATCGATCGGCCTTGATCAGCGGGAGCGGCTCCGCGTGAAGCCCGCGGCAATTTCTTTCCCCTGGTCATAATACCGGCGCATTTCCTTGGCCGGAACCATGCCGCCGCCGGTTGCCCAAACTATATGGACAGCCTTATCCATACAGGGATGATTTTTAAGATAGGATTTCCCGGCGGCGCTGGTATGCAGACGCGCGGGACCCATAAAACCCGCCGCCGCGGAAGGCTCAAGCCAAATATCCTCAAGTTCGGCCAGGTTATACAGCAGATAGTACAAGTGTTCATCACTAACCGTGTACGCGCCGCTCAACAGGGCGTCCATCACCTTTCCCGCGAAACTAGAAGGCCGCCCTACGGCCAGTCCGTCAGCGCAGGTTTTATTGTCAATGCCAAAATCCCCAACGCTTACCTTGTCATGGCAGCCGGTTACCAGTCCCAGCAGCATACAGGGCGCGTGGGTAGGCTCCACAAAAAAACAGCGCGCGGCGTCGCCGTAAAGGCGCTTTATTCCATAGGTTACGCCGCCGGGGCCGCCGCCGACTCCGCAGGGCAGATACACGCAGAGGGGATGCTCAGGGTCCACCGGTATACGCATTGCTTCCAGTTGTTTTTGCAGGCGCAGCGCCGCTACCGAGTATCCCAAAAAGAGATTCTTTGAATTCTCATCGTCCACAAAATGACAATCCGGCCCGGCCTGGCGGCGCCCCCCGGCCACGGCTTTACTGTAATCGGCTTCGTATTCTACTACTGTAACGCCCCGCTCCCGCAGCATAGCCTTTTTCCATTGCCGGGCGTCGGCGGACATGTGCACGGTGGTTTTAAAGCCCAGTTTTGCCCCTATAATGCCTATGGAAAGCCCCAGGTTTCCAGTGGAACCTACAGCCAGTTCCCGTTGGGCGAAAAGATCATGGAACTCTTTGTTTAGGAAAACGTCATACGAATCCCCCGCCTTGAGCAGGCCCTCTTCCCAGGCGAGCGCTTCGGCATGGCACAGCGCTTCATATATTCCGCCCCGGGCCTTGATGGAACCGGCTATGGGAAGAAGGTTGTCGCATTTTACCAGAAGGCGTCCGGGGATATTGGTATCCGCCTCTTTTTTGAGAAACTCCAGCATCCGCGGCGCTTCCCGCAGGGGAGACTCAATAAGGCCCTTAGTATCCCGCGTTTCAGGATACGCCTTGGCCGCGAAGGCGGCAAACCGCGTAAGCCGGTCCGCCGCGCCGTCCATTTCAGCCGGCGTTACCCCCCGGTTTTCAATGCCTTCGCTGCCGCTTGTATAATGGGGGTTTATCCAAAAAACTTCTTTAAGGGCGGCCGCTTCCGCGAGGATGGGAAAGTCTTGTTTCCACCGCGCTATGGTCTTACCGCCAATCACCTTCGTGTCAGTCATATACGCCCCGCTTTTTCATGCCCGCGCCTGTTTAAAAGCCGATCCGCTGGAAGCGCCTTATGCAACCGCTATGCCTAATCCCCGGAGCGCCGCCTTGAGGGGCGCCTCATTTGCCGGAGCCAAGCCGCCCAGGGGCAGCCGGGCCGGGCCGCCGGGAAGCCCCGCCCAGGTCATGGCCGCCTTGATAGGGATAGGATTGGTTTCGATAAAAGCGGCTTTGATCAGCGGGAGCAGCTCATAGTGAAGCCCGCGGCCCCCGGCAAAATCCCCTTGCAGGCAGGCTTTGGTCAAGGCGGCTACTTTACCGGGAACGAGGTTGGAAATAACCGAGATAACCCCGGCGCCTCCCAAGGCCATGAGGGGCGCCGTCATTCCGTCGTCCCCTGAAAGAACCGTAAAAGCGCCTTTTGAGGGGGCGGCAATCCTATGGATCACCTCCCCGATTTGATTGATGTCCCCGGAGGCTTCCTTGACCCCGGCGATATTGGGGAGCCGGGCAATCTGTTCCATCAGGGACGCCGGGATATTCCGCCCGGTCCGGGACGCGATATTATAGACAATGATCGGAATGCCCGCTTCGCCGGCGGCTTGGAAGTGCCGGAGCAAACCCTGGTCGTTGGGTTTATTGTAGTAGGGCGTTACCACCAGGGCCGCGTCGGCCCCCAGGTCTTTGGCCCGCCGCACATAGCGTACCATGTGTTTTGTGTCGTTGGACCCCGCCCCGACAATAACCGGAACCCGGCGGTTTACCGTTTCCAGTATGATGGTTATCAGTTTTTCCTCTTCATCTTCCTCTAGGGTGGGGTTTTCCCCGGTGGTTCCCAGGGGAACCAAGCCGTCTATTCCGCCTTCAAGCTGATAGGCGATGAGCCGCCGCCAGCCCTCGTAGTCAACCTCCCCATTCGGATGCATGGGGGTGATCAGCGCGGTAAACGCTCCTTGCAGTGGTATCATGGTACACCTCGCTCTTATAAAAGTTCTTGTAAAACATCATCAATGGTAAAAACCCCCCGGCGTACTTCCCCCGCGTCCATGCCCGGGCCGGGGCAGTTTACCAGCCACTCGGCGGCCCGGATTGCTCCAGCGGCAAAGCCGTCCCGGTTCCGGGCGCTGTGGGTTATGGTAATAGTATCCGCTGGGGAATCGAAGATCAGGGTATGGGTCCCGGGGACCGAGCCGATGCGCAGGCTGGGGAAGTGTATCAGCGCCGGGTGGGGGGGGCTGTCAAGGACTTCCCAATCAGCCCGGGTTTTCCGGGTCATTTGGGAGAGCACCTGTTCCACCAGGGTTTTCGCCGTTCCCGATGGGCTGTCCGCCTTCTTATTATGATGCGCCTCAAAGCCCCCCACATCGTATTCCGGGAAGGGGTCCATGTTGCGGGCGGCATAGGCGGCGATGCGGTAAAAGAGATGCACCCCCAGGGAGAAATTCGGCGCCCAGAGCAGGGAAGAGCCGGCTGTTTTTACCGCCCAACTGAGGATTTCCAGATGTTCCAGCCAGCCGGTGGTCCCCACCACGGCGGGTATCTTCCGCTCCGCCAGGGCGTTAATGTTCTCCGCCGCCGCGTCCGGGCGGGTAAACTCCACCGCCGCGTCCGCCTTGGCCAAGGCGCCTTCGGCTTCGGAAATGGTTTTAAAAAAGGGCGCGCGGGAAGGCGCCGGGGGCGCGGCTTTCTGGTCCGTAAAGGGGTCCACCACCGCGATAATGAGGTGTCCCCGGCTCAACGCCGCCAGTTCAAGGAGCCTGCCCATCTTCCCGTATCCTATCAAGGCAATCTTCATATACCCTCCCCGCATACCCCATCAGGTGATGGAGGCAAGCGCTTCTGTTTCAAAATAGTGCTTATGCAGCGCCTTAACGGCCATGGCCGCCTGGGAATCATCCACAATAAAACTGATATTCACCTTGCTGGCCCCCTGGGAAACCATCTGTGCCTGGACTCCCAGGGCCGCGCACACCCCAAAGGTTTGCTGGAGTATTTCCGAGGAACGGCTGACATCCCCCACCAGGGTAACAATGGCCTTATTGGTTTTGATTTCCACCTTGGCTATCTTTTCCAGGTCCTGGGTAAGCGCCTCCAGCCCCTCGGTAACGTCCAGGCTCAGGGAGATGGAAACCTCGCTGGTGGCAACCATGTCCACCGATATGCCGTGCCGGGCGAAGGCGGAAAACACCCCCTCCAGAAAGCCCGCCTGTCCCACCATGCGGGTGGAAACAATATCGATGAGCGTTACCTTCCGCCGGGAGGTCAAGGCCCGGACCAGAACGGCCCGCTGGTTCAGAACCGGAACTATCCGGGTTCCCGGCGCGCCGGGGTTGTAGGAATTCTTTACCACCACCGGGGTATTGGTTTTCTTACAGGGCTGCATGGCCCGGGGATGCAGCACCTGCGCGCCGAAGTAGGCCAGCTCCGCCGCCTCTTCATAGCTTACCAGCTCTACCGGACGGGCTTGGGGTACCAGGCCGGGATCGGCGGTGAGAATGCCGTCCACATCCTTCCAGACCTGGGCTTCTTCGGCGCCCATGGCGGCGGCGATAATCGTCGCGGAACGGTCCGACCCGCCCCGCCCCAGGGTGGTGATATTGCCTTTCCGGTCTTTGGCGATAAAGCCGGTTATTACCGGCAGTATCCCTTCAGCCAGCAGGGGGTTTAGGGCCTGGGGGATCAGGCGCCAGCTGTCCTTTTCCAGGTCCGCCGCGGTATACTGGGAATCGGAGATAAAGCCAATGTCCCAGGAGTCCAGGGCCCGGGCTTGCAGGTTGATGGAGCGAAAGTAAGCCGCGGCAATACGGACGGAGAGCCGCTCCCCAAAGGAAACTAGATAGTCCCGGGTCCTGCCGGTTAACTCCCGGATCAGGGAAATGCCGGTTAAGAGGCTCTTGAGTTCCCCCAAGAGGGCCGCGGCCTCGGCTTGAACCTCCGCTCCCAAGGCCAGCGCGCGCATGGTTTCCCGATGCGGGGTTTCTATGGTTTCTATAGAAACAAGCCCTTCTTGGAGCGCCCGGTCCGCGGCTTCCAAGAGATGATCCGTTGTATCCCCCATGGCGGACAAGACCACCGCGGGTTTTTGGGAAAGCCGGGAGGCCACAATACGCCCCACCTGTTGGATACGCTCAGCGCCGGCCACGGAACTGCCCCCGAACTTCATAACTATCATGATCCCTCCGTCCTGGCGGTATGGCGGAGTATAACAGAAAGCATACCGTGATGGATAGGGGGAGTCTACAAGCCCAAACCCGGCGGGGGGGGACCGGAGGCACTGTCAACAACTTAAGAAATGAGAAAAGGGGAAGTCTCCCCCTACGGGCGCACTTCGTTGCGCCCTACCCCCTCTGCGGGGGTTCTGCCCCCGCAACGCCCCCGCCGGGGGGCCGAAAGGCCCCCCGGTCCCCCCTTAAGTTGTTGATAGTGAGACCGGGGGTAGCCCGCAACCGTGTTGGAGCGTAGGGGTCGTACCCTGGGGTGCGCGGCTTCCCCCTCAGCGCCCCGGGCAGGGTATCTTCCCTATCCGCTTTATGGTACGGTGGGGTATGTTACCGGAAAAAAGCCTTGCGGCCTATAAAAATCATCCGGCCCTGATCCTCAGCCTGGGTGAAAAAATTGAAATTCTCCTATTGGACGTGCCGAAGCGCCCAGTCCTCCGGGTCCGGGAAAAGGACCTTGAAGCGCTCCATCCAGGGCCGGTATCCGATTCCCAGGGCGTCCCGGAGGGTTATACCGCGCTGGTTTCCGGCGACATCCGGGGGGCGTGGGAAGTCCTGGAGGGGGGCGCCGTATCCCTGCGGGAACTGGCGGAACTTATCTATGGAACCTTTTCGCCCCAAAACGCCTGGGCCGCCTACCGTCTCTTAAAGGAGGGGGTCTATTTTTCCGGAACCCCTGAGGCTGTCCAGCCCCGGGACGCGGCGGCGGTTGCGGCGGATGAACAGAGGCTGGCGGAAAAACAGCGCGAGCAACGGGAGCGGGATGCCTTGCTTGGGCAAATCAAGGCGGGAACCTGGAAGCTGCGGGACGAGGGGGACCGCCGTTTTCTTCAAGATGTGGAAGCCCTGGCCTATGCAAAGACCGATAAAAGCCGGACCCTCAAGGACCTTGGCCGTCCAGAAACCCCGGAAGAGGCCCACCGGCTGCTGCTGAGTACGGAAGCCTGGCCCCCCCTGGTGAATCCCCATCCCTTCCGTTTCGGTCTGGTCCTGTATTCCGCCAAAAGCCCGCCGGAAGCGCCGCCCCAAGAGGAGCGGCGGGACCTTACCCACTTGGCGGCCTTTGCCGTTGATAATGCCTGGAGTCAAGACCCGGATGACGCGGTTTCCCTGGAGGGGCGGGACCTCTGGGTGCATGTGGCCGACCCCGCAGCCGGGATACTCCCTGGCAGTCCAGAGGAAGTGGAAGCCCGGGGCCGGGGCGCCACCCTGTACCTTCCAGAGGGAACCTTTCGGATGCTTGCGGAGGAAGCCCTGCCCCTGTACGCCTTGGGGCTGCAAGCAATATCCCCGGCCCTTTCCTTTAAAATCATCCTGAACGAAGCTGGGGAGATTCAGGATACGGAGATAACCCCTTCCTGGGTACGGGTTATCCGTTTAACCTATGCCGAGGCGGACGCGGCGGCGGCAGGGGAGGGGGAAGCCGCGATGTATGGGGAAGCATTATCCGCCCTGTATGCCCTGGGCGAGCGGAATGGGGAGCGGCGGCGGCGGGCCGGGGCGTCAACCATAGAATTTCCCGAGGCGCATATCAGCCTTGAGGGGGAACGGCTTGCCATAAGCCCCATTGCCCGCCACCGGTCCGCGGACATGGTCCGGGAATGTATGCTCCTTGCCGGGGAAGCCGCGGCAAAGTGGGCAAGCCGGCAAAGCCCCCGGCTGTACATCCCCTATGTTACCCAGGAAACCGGGACCCTTCCCGGGGAAGCGCCGCCGGGGCTTGCGGGTTTCTATCAAATCCGCCGCTGTATGCGGCCCCGGGCCTTTTCAGTTAAACCCGGCGCCCATTGGGGTTTGGGCCTAGCGGCGTATACCCAGATTACCAGCCCCCTGCGGCGGTATACGGATCTCCTGGCCCACCAGCAAATCCGGGCCGCCCTCCAATGCGGCGCGTACCGGGACCGCCGGCCCCTGGATGAGGAAGAGGCGCTGCTCCGGACAGCCGCGGGCGAAGCCGCGGCCCAGGCGGTGGTCCGGGCGGACCGGGCGTCCCGGACCCATTGGACTATGGTCTATTTATCAGATAAGCAAAACACCCCTTGGGAGGGGGTGCTTTTGGACCGCAAGGGAAACCGGGGCCTTGTCTTTATTCCGAGCCTCGCCTTGGAAACCCCGGTTACGGTCAAGGAGTCTCTGGCTCCCAACGAACGGATAAACCTGATCCTCGCGTCGGTCAGCATTGCCGAAGGCAAAGCAACGTTTTTAGCGGAGGACCGGTAAGCGCGGCAGCGCGGCCCAAAACCCCCTAGGGAAGCGCTGATTAAATCAAGTTTTTAAAAATAGCCCGCGGATTGCGCTGATTACCGGTAACAAAATCTGTGAAAATCAGTGCTAATCCGCGTTAATCCGCGGTCTCTTTTGATA
>JAITHL010000223.1 GCA_031279975.1 Treponema sp.
CCTTCGGTCCGGTAAACACGTCCCGCGGTTTCTCAGGCTAAAGCCTGCGGGCTAAAGTCCGGTGAAACCGCGTTTTTAAGCGGAAGCTGTTCTGAAACTGAAGTTTCAGAACAGCTCTAATGAGGAGTACGGCGTGACCGGATTGCCTGAAAAAATAATTGAGGGACTCCAGCTAGGGTATCACTGCGCCCAAATCATGATGTGGATGTCCATGGAGATGCGGGATATCAAGAACCCCTTCATACTCCGCTCCCTAGGGGCCTTACAGGCCGGCATGAGTTGCCGGCGCGTCTGCGGCACCCTGACCGGCGGGGTCTGTGTGCTGTCAAGCTATTTCAACCGCCAGCCGGGGGAACGCGAACCCGCGGGCTACCAGGAACCGGCCCGTGAGTTTGTCGCCTGGTTTGAGGAAACAAACGGCAGCCTGGATTGCCGGGAGCTGATCGGCGCTGAAGGCCAGCGGATGCTGCAATACTGTCCAGGGCTCATGGAACGATCCTTTGAGAAGGTCCTCGCCCTTTTGGAGGCCCGCGGCATTGACCCAACCCAATAAGCCAATAGCGCTGGCAAAAACCCAAAGCCTCTGCCCCGTATGCCTGGGCCGTATTGCCGCGTACTATGGGATACGGGGTGATACGGTGCGCTTGTTCAAGACCTGCGCGGACCATGGGGATTTCGAGGTCCCGGTTTGGGAAGGGGCGGCGGACTTCTGGGCATGGCGGGCTATCAAACATCCGCCCCAAGCGCCGGTCAAGGCGGACCGTAAGGCCGAAGCGGGCTGCCCCTATGCCTGCGGGCTCTGCGCTGATCATGTACAGGCAACCTGCTGCGTACTGCTTGAAGTAACAAACCGTTGCGGCCTGGCATGTCCGGTCTGCTATGCCGGCTCAGGGGCCGAAAGCCCTAAGACAGACCCCTCCTTGGAAACCATCGCCAACTGGTACGACCGGCTGCTGGCCCAGGGCGGGCCCTTTAACATACAGCTTTCCGGCGGGGAGCCAACTCTGCGGGATGATCTGCCGGATATTATCCGCATGGGCCGGAAAAAGGGCTTTTCTTTTTTTCAACTCAACACCAACGGGTTACGGCTTGCGGCTGAGGCGGGCTATGCCGGCCAACTTGCGGCGGCGGGGCTTAATACGGTGTTTCTCCAGTTTGATTCCCTCTCCGCCGAAGCCTGCGCCGCCCTGCGGGGCCGGGACCTCCGGGGGGCTAAAAACCTGGCCATCGCCCATTGCGCCCCGGCGGGCCTGGGGGTGGTCCTGGTTCCCACCGTGTGCCAGGGGATAAACGACGGGGAGCTGGGGGCCATCCTGGATTTTGCCGCGGCGCAGACCCCGGCGGTGCGGGGCGTACACTTCCAGCCCATGAGTTTCTTTGGCCGTTACCGCGGCGATCCTCTGGCGGACCGGCTTACCATCCCGGAGCTGCTCAAAAAGATCGAGGCCCAGACCCAGGGGCGGTTGAAGGCCGCTGATTTTCTGCCCGGCGGCGCGGAACATCCGCTCTGCTCCTTCCATGCCCAATACCGCCTGCAAAACGGCCAATGGGAGCCGCTCAAAGGCGCGGGCAATTCCGGGTGCTGCGGCGCCGCTTCCGCCACCAGCGACGCCGCCCGCCGCGCCGTGGCCCGCCAATGGTCAGCGGCGCCGGAACTCCCCCAGGCTGACGGCGGGCCGGGCTGCAATCTGGACTCCCTGAACCGCTTTGTTGAACAGTTCCAGGAGCAAGAGCGGGAAACCCTGACCGTATCGGGCATGGCCTTTCAGGATGCCTGGAACCTGGATTTACAGCGGCTTTCCCGGTGTTATATCCATGTGCTGGATGCAACGGGCGCGTTGATCCCCTTCTGCGCGTACAACCTGACCGGGGCGGACGGCAGGAACCTCTACCGGAATAGGCGGCGGGCGGACGGGATCCCCGCGCCGCCGGCATAAGGACCGGATTTCGCGGATAGACGGCCGTTGGTATTTATCATACTATACCGGTAGTATTACTATTTAGCGCCGGTCTATAGGGTGGACGCAGAGGGACAAACTTCCTTTAGGAAGCTCTGATTGCGGACCTCCGGTCCCGGACATTCAGTCCGAATCCCATCGAGGATGCGGAAGGTTCGTGGGCAACGATGCTTACGGAAGGCTGCGGTCCGAGACCGAAGGTCCGGCGTCAAGGCAATCATCGTTGCCCTGAAAAAAGGATATTCCCGGCCCTGATGCCGGGAAAACGCAAGGTCCGTCCATAGACCGGCTATGGACAGACGCTATTGAGGAGGCCGGAATGACTATGCAAGAACTTTTTTCAACCATCCTTGCGCGGTGCAAGGCGGGGGAGGATACGGTACTGGTTACCGTTACAGGCCATGCGGGTTCCATTCCCCGGAGCGCGGGGGCCCGTATGCTGGTAGCCAAAACAGGCAGGCTCTGCGGCACCATCGGCGGCGGCAAGGTAGAGTATGAATCTATCCTGCTGGCCCAGGAACTGCTTGCGCGGAAAACTTCCCGGTCCAAGGCATTCATCCTGCACCCCAACGAAATTGAAGACCTGGGGATGATCTGCGGCGGGGATGTAAACACCTATCTCCAATTTATCCAGGGCCGGGACGGCGGGCTTATCAGCCTTATGGAGGAATGCCTTGCCGGGCTGGACCGGGACGCAAACCTCTGGCTCTTCACGGACTTCACCAATGAGGCCGCCTGGTCCATGACCTTGTACCGGATGGGAGACGCCCCCGCGGGCTTCAGCCGCGAGGCCCTCCAAAAACTGGCCCAAAGCTCCCCGTTGCTCTGCGAAGTGGATGGCCGGCGCATATACAGCGAACCGGTCAGCTTTGCGGAAAAGGCGGTGATCTTCGGCGGCGGCCATGTAGCCCAGGAATTGGCGCCGGTGCTTGCCCATGTGGGGTTCCGTTGCGCGGTGTTTGACGACCGGAGCGAATTTGTCAGCCGGGATTTGTTCCCCTCGGCCTCCGCGCTGGTGCTGGGGGACTTCAACCGGATCGGCGAGGCCATAACCTTAACCCCCAGGGATTACGCGGTGGTGGTTACCAGGGGGCATGTTTTTGACGCCATAGCGGAAAAACACGCCATAGAACAAAACTGTACCTATATCGGCGTCATCGGCAGCAAAACCAAGGTAGCCTCGGTGCGGGCGCGGCTTATGGCGGAGGGCGTCTCCCCGGAGGCTTTGGACCGGGTGCGCTCCCCCATCGGCATTGTAATCGACGCTGAAACCCCGGAAGAGATAGCCGTAAGCATTGCCGCTGAGATGATACAGCACCGGGCAAGGCTGCGGAAAACCGGATAAGCCGTGGCGGCGCGGGCCGCGGCCGCGGCGGTGGTAGCCGCGGCGGGCAGATCAAGCAGAATGGGGGCCTTCAAGCCCCTGCTGCCCCTGGGCAACGCCACGATACTTCAGCGGGTCCTGGATACCCTGAAAAGCGGCGGCGCGGAGGATCTGGCGGTCATTACCGGAAAAAATGCGGGGCTTATCGAAGCAGCCCTGCGGGGCTCGGCTGTTCAGATCATCCACAACCAAGACTACGAGACAACCGATATGTTTTATTCCGCCATGCTGGGGATGCCCTTGCTGGCAAAACAGGCCGGGGCGGTCTTTTTCACCCCCGTGGATGTCCCGCTGTTCAGCGCGGATACGGTTGAACGCCTCCTGGCTGAACTAAGGCGGCGCGGGGCCGGCATAGCGATCCCCTGTTTCAATGAAAACCCCGGTCATCCGGTACTCTTCAGCTCCGCCGCGGTTGCGGAGCTGGCGGGCTATACCGGCGGCGGCGGGCTGCGGGGGGCTATCGCCGCGTACCGCGGCCCCAAGGCATTGCTTCCAGTGGACGATCCGGGCGTGGTCTTTGATACGGACACCCCGGCGGAGTACCGGCTCATCCAGCTTATGGCGGAACTGAACATGCCCGGCCCGGTCAAAGAACACTGCCTTTTGGTGTCCCGCCTGGCCCATGCCATGGCCGCGGCCCTGGCAGCCCAGGGACTTGCCCTGCATCTGCGGGATATAGAAACCGCGGCGCTGCTCCACGATATGCGCAGAACCGAATCCGGCCATGCTGAAGCCGGCGCGCGGGTCTTACGGGAACTGGGGCTTGAAGGCCCGGCCGCCATAGTGGCCTCCCACATGAAGCTGGAAGAGCGGGACCTGGACGCGGTGAATGAGCGGGTTATCGTGTATCTGGCGGATAAAATGGCCCGCGGGGCCCGGCCTGTTACCTTGGAAGCGCGTTTTGCCAAAAAACTCGCTTCCCTGCCAACGGAAGCGGGAAAAGCCGCGGTCCGGGATAATTACCAGCGCGCCCTGGCGGCCAAACGCCGCATTGAGGGCGTTCTCGGCCAAGACCTGTACGCCCTGCTGAAGATTCCCGGCCCCTAGGGCAACGCTGATTAAATCAAGTTTTTAAAAATAGCCCGCGGATTGCGCTGATTACCGGTAACAAAATCTGTGAAAATCAGTGCTAATCCGCGTTAATCCGCGGTCTCTTTTG
>JAITHL010000246.1 GCA_031279975.1 Treponema sp.
AATATTATAGCGCGGCTGGCGTATAGGGGCAAGCGTTTTTTCAATAGCCAAAGCCGCAGGGCGGCTTTGGCAGCCCCCGTTGAGGGGGTAGGGCGCTGCCGCGCAGCGCCCGTAGGGGGCGTGTCCGCAAAGCGGACACGCGGCTTCCCCCACTTATTTTATTAAGTTGTTGACAGCGGGGGAGTCTCCCCCCGTAGGAGGAGGGATTATGGCAGGGGAATATCTTATGGCGGTGGACGCGGGAACCGGCAGCGTCCGGGCCCTTATCTTTGACATCCAGGGCAGGCAAACCGGCTGCCGGCAGCGGGAATGGAAACACCGGGAAGACCCGCGTTATCCGGGAAGCATGGACTTTGACTGGAACGCCAACTGGAGCCTTACCTGCTCCTGCATCCGGGGTGTCCTGGAGGATACGGGAATCAGGGCTTCCCAAATCGCGGCCCTTTCCAGTACCTGTATGCGGGAAGGGATAGTCCTCTACGACGGGGCGGGCAAGGAACTTTGGGCCTGCGCCAATGTGGACGCCCGCAGCGGCGGCGAAGTGGGGCAGCTCAAGCGGATAGACCCGGGACTGGAACAAGAACTGTACCGTATATCGGGCCAGACCTTTGCCCTGGGCGCCTTGCCCCGGCTGCTCTGGGTAAAGAACAAACTCCCGGAGGTGTACAAACGGATCGCCCGGATCGGCATGTTCAACGACTGGATACTCTACCGGCTTTCCGGGGCGCTGGCGGTAGAACCCAGCAACGGCTCCACCACGGGGCTGTTCAACCTGCAAACTAGAACCTGGGACGCGGACATAGCCCGCCGCTGCGGCCTGCGGGAGGATATTTTTCCCGAGGTGCGGGAATGCGGCGCGGTCCTCGCCGCGGTTTCCCCAACCGGCGCGGCGGAAACCGGCCTGGCCTGCGGCACCCCCCTGGTTACCGGCGGCGGGGATTGCCAGCTCGGCTCCATCGGGGTCGGGGTGGCCGGCGGGAATGAGGCGGCGGTATTCGGCGGCAGCTTCTGGCAGTACGAGTATAATACCAGCAACTGGCGGCCCGCGCCCAATCTTGATATCCGGGTGAACTGCCACGCCGTTGATACCCTTTGGCAGTATGAAGCCCTGGCCTTCAAACCCGGCCTGGTGATGCGCTGGTTCCGGGACGCCTTCTGCGCGGAGGAAAAACGCCTGGCCCCGGAGCGGGGCCTTGACCCCTACGCGCTTATGGACCAGGCGGCCCAGCGTGTTCCCGCCGGTTCCCATGGGCTCATTGGTATCTTCTCGGACGTGATGAACTATAGCAACTGGAAACACGCGGCGCCGTCGTTTCTCAATTTTGACTTGGACCCGGAAAAATTCCATAGGGGTACGTTTTACCGGTCTATCCTGGAGAACGCGGCACTGGTAACCCTGGGACACCTGCGGCTGGTGGAACAGGCGGCGGGGAAGCGTCCTGAAAAAATTGTATTTGCCGGCGGCGCGTCCAAGAGCGCCCTGTGGTCTCAGATTTTGGCGGATGCGCTGGGAATCCCCGTAGCGGTTCCGGCGGTCAAGGAAGCCTCGGCATTGGGGGCCGCCATCCTGGCCGGCAAGGGAATAGGGCTCTACCCGGATATCAAGGACGCCGCCCGCCGGCTGGTTGTCATTGAGCGGGAATTTTTCCCCAACCCGGAAAACCAGGAAGTGTACCAACGCGCCTATGCAAGCTGGCGGGCCGCATACCTGCCCCAACTGCGCTTAAGCGACGAGGGCATCACCCGGTATATGTGGTCCGCGCCGGGCCTTTCGGGAAGCGCTGATTAACCTGACGCTTCAGACAAAAGTCCGCATCAACGGTTCCCGTAAGCCTATGGTTCGATGCATGTGCTTCGCCATGTTTTACGCGGGGGAAGAAGGATGGGACGAAAATACACGATGCTCTGGCGGACGACGAAGTGATACTGACGCGCGAAGTGAAAAACATTCCCGAAGGTGAGCGGGTGAAACTGTCGATCTACGAGTACGACGACGGTAATGAGCATGGTTATACCGGGGCGGTTAAGGGAACGGTGCGGAACGGGTGGGTTGAAGCGGCATGGAAAGCGGAGCGCCATGCGGATGACGGCGATACCAACAGCACCCGTGAGATGAAAGAGAAGGACTACACGCTGCCGGATGAAGACAAAAAATATCACGCCGTATGATAAATTTAGTTTTGGTAAAAAACTTGTTCAGGTAAGAGGCGTGGTTGAAAAGGTATTAAGCGGCGCTATGGCTGATCCAACCCTGTCGTTAGGCGGTGGTAAGGGCGCAAAATTTTGTGGCAGCTATGGAGATTTTCATGGTAACAGTGAAATTTTCGTAGAAACGCGCGAAGGAAAAAGGGGGTAGTATTCTATGAGGGGCTATATGAATCTTGGAGGTGATCTACAAAGTATGATGGATATGAAGGGAAGGCAGAAGGCAGAGAGGAAAAAAAGAGTTACTATGAATAACGCGAGTAACCATAGGGATCAAATGCCCTCAATGCCATAGCCAAGAACGGGAAAAAACGCGAGGGGGTTCAAAACTACCTCTGTAAACAACGCGGAATGCCGGTTATCGCCGATCAAGAACGGATATCACCAGGAAAACGGGACTTAAAGACGACGGAAAAGCCGAGGAAACGGCTAAAGCGGCTGGGGATAAGTTATGACAAGATAGCGATAGATAACTGGGATAGTTTTAAGGCGGCGTTTAGGGGGGATAAACGGGATGCGGGGAAGGAGTACACGAAAGGAATAGAAGGGAACAACCGCCGGTTAGGGCATCGAATCAGGCGGGCCTTTAGGAAGACCTGTTGTTTTTCTAAAAAGCTTTGCAACCATTGGAAGGCTTTCACCATGACTTTCTTCTCCATCAATTACGGCTTTGTCTAGGTTCATCATACTTTGCGCATAACCGCCTGAATCTCTATACCAGTGGGTTTATTATGAAAGGCCGGATTTGGTCCGGTACCTGGTCAAAGGGCACAAAAAACGCCATAAACGCGCCGTTTCAAAGAAATCCAGGGCAGGAAAAATCCCTCACAGGGCCGCCTGATTCAACCGGTGAGTGCAACACCAATGTGACGGCTCAAAACCTCGTATGGCGTACGAAAGCACAAACACTTCATCGGCATCGCGTTAATCTTACGCACTACCTTATCAAGCTCCCTTTTTTTAGTCAATCCCCAGTCATGCTTTTTCGGAAAAAATCTTCTCATATGGTGGTTATCACATTGTAGAATCCCAGAGATAATTAAAGCGGGGAAGACCATAAAAAGTCATCTGTGGGGAATACTGAACGCAATCAGGCTTAAGATGACCAATGCCTTATCTGAATCAAAAAACAATATTATTCAACAATATAAAAAGAT
>JAITHL010000030.1 GCA_031279975.1 Treponema sp.
GGCCTGAATAAGACCGCAACCAAGCAGGCAACGGACGTTTTTTTCGCTTCCCTCCCGGCGTTTCCTCCGCAAAAAACACAGCCTTGCTGGAAGCCCGATTTAATCAGCGCTTCCCTAGACAGACTTCCTTAAAAACCGAATTTTCGCGGCCCAAAGGCTGAGAAAATGCAAGGTCTGTCCATAAAGTAACCGGCTTTATGGCGATCTACAAAGTATGATGAGTTATTTTCTTATGATACAATGAATTACAGAATTCAACGCGGCAAGGCTAAGTAAGTGTGCCGTAATTTTGTTCTAAAAATGGCTCTAATATGCTATAAAATGGATATTTTGGCTATGGTTAAGCCGAGAAATTTTTATCTATATCATAATTCATAATCATGTAACGAATTAGCTATCATGCTTTGTGGATCGCCGCCAAAAAGAATGTCATCCTAATTCTCAAAAAAAATTACCTAGTTTTTCCGCTATGCCGGAGCCGCATGGCATGCCGCGCCGGAAGGCTCCGGCGGCCAGGGCGGCGCTGATTGCGGGCGGACCGGAAGTCCGGCGTCAAATCAATCAGCGCCGCGCCGCCCTAGCCGGTCAGACGCCGCAGCAGGTCCAGCCCCTGATCAATCTCCCCGTCGCTGATAACATAGGGGGGAAGAAGCCGCAGGGTCCGGGGCCCGGCGGAAAGGATGAGCAGCCCCGCTTCCCCGTTCTGGGCGCGGGTAATCCCCGCCTCCAGCACGGGCGCGGCGTCGCCGTCAATATCTATCCCCACCATAAGCCCCTGGGACCGGATTTCCCGTATCTTGCTCTGATTCCACGAGCGGAGGGCCGCCTCGATTCGCGCCCCCTTCCGGGCGATCTCCTGGAGGAAATCAGGCTTGGTTACAACCTCCAGCACCGCCAGCCCGGCGGCGGCGGCCAGGGGGTTGCCCCCAAAGGTGCTGCCGTGATCCCCGGCCGCAAAGACCTCCGCGGCCTTTTCCCCGGCCAGGACCGCGCCGATGGGAATGCCCCCGGCAAGCCCCTTGGCCAGGGTAACCACATCGGGCCGTATCCCATAGTTTTCACAGGCCAAGAACGCGCCGGTCCTGCCTACGCCGCACTGAATTTCATCGGCCATAAAGAGTATGTCCCGTTCAGCGCAGAGCCGGGCCGCAGCCTCCATATAGGCCGCGGTTTGGGGGAAGACGCCGCTTTCCCCCTGGACCGGTTCTACCAGAAAACCCGCGGTAACCTCCGGGTCCAAGGCCCGGTCCAGGGCGTCTATATCCCCAGGGGGCGTAAAGCGAAAGCCTTCGGTAAAGGGGCCGAAGTCTTTATGGAAACGCTCCTGCCCGGTGGCCGACAGGGTGGTGATGGTCCTGCCGTGGAAACTGCCCTTGAGGGTTACGATCCGGTGCCGTCCAGCGCCGTATTTTTTGAAAGAATACTTCCGGGCGATTTTACAGGCCCCCTCGTTGGCCTCCGCCCCGGAATTGGCCAGAAAGACCTTTTGCATCCCCTGCGCGGCGCAGGCGGCTATGAGCTTTTCCGCAAAGGCCAGGGCCGCGCTGTTGTGGTAGTAATTACTGGTATGTATCAGTTTGGCCGCCTGGTCCGCCACCGCCTTGACCAGGGGCGGATACCCGTGGCCCAGGCAATTCACCGCGATGCCCGCGGTAAAATCCAGATACCGTTTCCCCTGATCGTCCACAAGCCAGACCCCCTGCCCCTGGGTAAATGTTACCGGCAGCCGGTGATAGGTATGCATAAATACATCGCCCATAGTACACTCCTTCTTTACAAAACAATGGAAATAGGGGAAACAACCCCGCCCTATTCGATCATGGTGCCGATTCCCTCATCGGTGAAGAGTTCGATGAGCAGCGCGTGGGGCAGCCGTCCGTCAATGATGTGGGTTTTCCGCACCCCCCCGTCCAGGGCAAAAATACAGCACTCCACCTTGGGGATCATCCCCTGGGTGATCGCCCCCTCATTCCGGAGCTTTTTCAGCCCTTCGCGGGAGATAACCTTAATTAGGGAATCCGGGTCCTGGACGTTCCGCAGCAGCCCCTGTACGTCGGTCATGAGTATGAGCTTCTCCGCGTCCAGGGCGGCGGCTATCTTGGCCGCCGCGGTATCGGCGTTGATGTTCATGGCATAACCGCTTCGGGGGGAGGCGGAAGCGTCATCGGCGGGTCCCAGGGCCACGGAAGAAATAACCGGGATGCTTCCCGTATCCAGTATGGTATTCAGCAGTTCCGTATCCAGGGATTCAATTTCCCCTACCAGGCCCAGGTCTTCCCCCCCGGGCCGGTAAGGCCGGGCCTTGAAAAGGCCGCCGTCTATGCCGCAGAGCCCCAATGCCCGGCCCCCGGCCCGCTGAATCATGGCGGTAATGTCCTTGTTTACCTTGCCGCAGAGCACCATCTGTACCGCTTCCATGGTTTCCGCGTCGGTATACCGCAGCCCCTGGACAAAGCGGCTTTCCTTGCCCAGGGCTTTCAACAGTATATCGATCTCCGGGCCGCCCCCGTGGACCAGCGCCACCCGTATGCCCACGCAGGCCAAAAGAACCACGTCATGGATCACCGCGTTCTTGAGTTCCTGGTTGATCATGGCGTTTCCGCCGTACTTAACCACCAGGGTCTTCCCCTGGTACTGCTGAATATAGGGCAGCGCCCGGATCAGCACCTCAGCGCGGCTGTTATTGCCTATGGTTTCCTTCATGGTAATAATAATGGCTCCTTCCATGGTCCTAGGGGGATCTGCCCCCGTAACGCCCCCGCCGGGGTGGTTCCGCGCAGCGGAACCATTAGGGAGTTTTGGGCAACGCCCAAATCTCCAGGCCGAGTGGAGTTTTGCCATAGGCAAAACTCCGAGGCAATCCGGCAACGCCGGATTGCCCGCCCCCCGGTCCCCCCGGTTTCTGTTATGAACGGTAATCCCCGTTGATCCGCACATAGTCATAGGTAAGATCGCAGCCCCACACGGTCGCGCTTCCTCCGGGGCCGGATTCGCGGGCTATATCTATGCGGATTTCAACTTCCTCCTGGGAGAGTATGGCCTTGGCCCGCTCCTCAGAGAAGGGTACAGCGGCGCCGGCGGCGCAAACCAGGACCTCCCCGGCGGCGCTGGCAAAGCGGACCGAAACGCCCGCGGGATCAAAGGCCGCGCCGGAATACCCCATGGCGCAGAGGACCCGGCCCCAGTTGGCGTCGGCGCCGAAACAGGCCGCCTTGACCAGGCTGGAGGAGGCCACGGCCTTGGCCAGCAACGCGGCGGCGTCCTCATCCGCCGCCCCTTGGACCCCGACGGTCATAAGCCGGGAGGCTCCCTCGCCGTCCCGGGCCATAGACCGGGCCAGGCCCGCGCAGAGGGCTTCCAGGGCTTGGGTAAAGCGCTCAAAGCGGGCGCCCCTTGCTTGAATCAGCGGATTCCCCGCCGCGCCGTTGGCCATGATCAGGATCATATCGTTGGTGGAGGTGTCCCCGTCCACGCTTACCCGGTTAAAGGAACCGCGGACCGCCCGGCGCAGGGCCTGATCCAGGGCTTCCGGCTCAACGGCCGCGTCGGTGGTGATAAAACCGAGCATGGTGGCCATGTTGGGATGTATCATCCCCGATCCCTTGACCATGGCCCCAATGCGTATGGGTACGCCCTCCAGCGCTACTTCCAGGGCTCCCCCCTTCTTGCGGGTATCGGTGGTCATAATCGCCTCCAGGGCCGCATCGTGCCCCTCCTCACTGGCGCGTAAGGACGCCGCGAGTTCCGCCATCCCCGCGGCAATAGGGGCAATGGGCAGGGGCGTTCCAATAACGCCGGTGGAGGCCACGGCGATCTCCTCCGGCCGCAGCCCAAGGCGTTCCGCGGCAAGCTCCGCCATACGCCGGGCCGTTTCCAGACCCGCCTCGCCGGTGCAGGCGTTTGCGTTGCCCGAATTGACGATCACCCCCCGGCAGCGCCGGGAGGCCAGGCGCTCTTGGCTTACCAGGACGCTGGCGGCCTTGACCCGGTTAGTGGTAAACAGGGCTGCCGAAGCGCAGGGCCTATCCGAGACAATGAGGGCAAGGTCCCGTTTTTGCGATGAGGCTTTAATGCCGCACCGGATGCCTCCGGCCCGGAATCCCTGGGGAGCGCAGACCCCCCCGCTGATGGTTTGCATAGGGCTCCTAAAACAGGGCGGGAACAGCCTGTAATCCCGCATCCTCCGGGAATCCCAAGAGGATATTCATATTCTGCACCGCCTGGCCCGCGGCGCCTTTTACCATATTATCAATGGCGGATATTACGATCAGGGCGCATCCCTGGAGGTCCAGGTGTATTGACAGGTCGCAGTAGTTGGAATGCCGTACCCGGCCCGTGGCCGCAGCCGCCCCAGGGGGCAGCACCCGCACAAAGGGCTCGTTTTGGTAGAACTCTTGGTAGCGCTTTTGGAATTCCGCCGCCGCCGCTTCAATATCCTTATCCGGGGGCGCGCTAACGCGGCTCCAGCCGCCGGTCCGGTACTCCGCGGCCAGGGGAATATAGATAGTACTCAGGATGCCCCGGTTCATGGGCGCCAGATGGGGGGTAAAAATGAGGGGCGCCGGCCTGCCCGCCATGGCCTGGAAATTCCGGGCAATCTCCGGGGTATGCCGGTGGGCGCCCACCTTGTAGGGGGCAAGGGAATCCGCGCATTCAGGGTAATGGAAGGCCCGGACCGGTTCCCGCCCCCCCCCGGTAATGCCGGAAGCGGCGTCCACAATGATGGGACCCTCCCCGGCAAAGCCCCGCGCCAGGGCGGGATAGGCCCCCAGGGAAGCGCTGGTGGGATAACAGCCGGGATTGCCGATGATCACCGGCCCTTCCGCGGCCATTGCCTGTATCCGTTGTCGGTTCAGTTCCGGCAGCCCGTACACCGAGCGCCGCCGCAGCCCGGGATACTGGTAGCCCTTGCCGTACCAGGCCCGGAAAACCGCCTCGTCCCCGTCAAACCGGTAGTCCGCGGAAAGATCAATGCAGTGAACGCCCTTTGCCATGCAGGACCGGGCATAATCCTCCCCGGTCCCGTGGGGCAGGGCCGCAAAAACCACATCCGCGGCGGCAATAAGGTTGTCTGGATGTTCCAATACCGCCGATACCCTTCCCTGAAAATTCAGGTAGAGGTCTTCAAGACGCTCCCCCGCATGATGCGCCGAAGCTGCCAGCAGGCCGTCCACCTGGGGATGCCCCGCCAAAATCCTGACCAACTCCGCTCCGGCATACCCGGTAGCTCCGATAATTCCCGCTATCATCCCAGCCCTCCACAAAGGAACGCCGATTATCTTATAAAACCCGCAAACAGCCTGTCAAGCGGAAAGCGCCGAAGCCAGGGCAAAAGCATTTACCCTATGCCGAAGAGGATTTGGTGAAGGAAGCCGGTGTCCAGGGAAGCGCGGAACATTTTGCGCCTAACGCTGAGCCGCTGTTTGCCTTTCAGTACCGTTA
>JAITHL010000120.1 GCA_031279975.1 Treponema sp.
ACGGGGGCTCTGCCCCCGTAACGCCCCCGCCGGGGGGCCAGAGGCCCCCCGGTCCCCCCTTAAAATCGTTGTCAGTGGAGAAGCGCTTTACCGCCGGAACCCCTAGGAGTTTGTGGCGCTTTGCGCCATCCAACCCCAGAACACGCGAAAAAGCGCGTTTTTTACCCTGCAAACTCCCCAAAGGAGCCCATAAATCGGGATTTTTGCGGCTACTTTGACGCAAAAATCCACAAGTGCCACAGGCTCCTAGGCTTTTGGTTTGGCGATGATCGACGCCAGATCGGGATTCTTGGCCAGCTCATCCTTGATCCCCGCGGCCCGGCCCTTATTCACATACCCCTTGCTCTGGAAGGTATAGGTGAATTTGGTGTGTACGTCATAGGTTCCCGCCATCAGGGCGTAGGCGTCTTCGGTCATGACCAGTTCTTCATCGGTTGGAATAACATAGACCGGTATCTTGGAGCCGTCCTTGCTGATGACGGTCTCGGCGTTCCGGGTATGGGACATTTCGTTCTTTTGGGGATCAAAGGCGATGCCGGTTTCTTCAAGCCCTTCAAGTATCATCTTTCTGATAAACCAGGCGAATTCGCCCACCCCGGCGGTAAAGACCAGGGCGTCCACCCGTCCAAGAGTTGCCTGATACGCGCCGATATACTTCTTCACCCGCTGGGCCTCCAGATGCTGCGCAAGCAAGGCCCGTGTATCCCCCTTCAGGGCCGCTCCTTGAATGTCCCGGCGGTCGGCAAACTGGCCGGTAATGCCCAGCAGCCCGGATTTCTTATTCAGGGCGCTTTCAACTTCGGAGGCGCTCATCCCGGTTTTTCGCATAATATAGAAGGGCAGGGCGGGGTCCATATCGCCGGACCGGGTCCCCATGACCAAGCCTTCCAGCGGCGTAATGCCCATGGAGGTATCAAAGGAGCAGCCGTCCTTAATCGCGTTTACCGACGCGCCGTTTCCCAGGTGGCAGATGATCAGGTTGGTCTTGAAGGGGTCCTTGCCCAAGAGGACCGCGGCCCGCTTGGCGGTGTACAGGAAACTCGTCCCGTGAAACCCGTAGCGCCGGGCCTGATATTTCTCGTACCATTCATAGGGAACCGCATAGAGATAGGATTCCGGCGGCATGGTCTGATGCCAGGCGGTATCCATGACCGCGCAATGGGGCGCCTTGGGAAGCACCTTCTTGGCCGCCTCGATTCCCATGATGTTGGCGGGATTATGCAGGGGGCTCATATCCTGCATATCGCTAAAGGCTTTCATGGCGGCGTCATCCACAATCACCGATTTGGTGAAGGCGTTTCCCCCGTGAACAACCCGGTGCCCCACGGCCTTGATCGTCCCCATATCGCTGATAACCCCCTGGTCCTGGCTGGTGAGGGTCTTGATGATCAGGTCCACCGCGTCGGTATGCTTGGGGCAGTCATGCTGTAGCGTATACTCTTCCTTGCCCTTTGCCTTATGGGTAATAAAGGACCCGCCCAGGGTTACCTTTTCCACAACCCCTACCGCCAAGATATCCTTGGCGTCCCAATCATACACTTGATATTTAGCCGATGAGGAACCGCAATTCAAGGTTAAAATAACCATACCTTAAACCTCCTATAAATTTAGGGAAACACTGATTATATGACGCCGGACCTTATATCCGCAATCCCGGTTGAATTTAGACCGAAGGTCCGCAATCAGCGCTCCCCTAGTATAGGCTATTTTTCCGCGCTAGACAAGAATATTTTTCATAGCCGACGGGCCGGCCCGCCATATATGCTAACGCTTTATACAGTAAAAAATTACAATTTCAGCCCTAAAACACGAGCGCAAGCTAATTCCTTATGTTATAAGAAATTAAAAATCATAGCCCGCTGGCCCCGTTCATAACCGCCTTTTCTCTAGCATCTGCCGCCTGCCCGCTGTTCGCTGTCCAGATAGGCTTTTCTGCCGGTCCGGTAGAGGTCTTCGCCCCGGCTGTCAACGGCGACTATGGCGGGGAAGTCCTTTACCAGGAGGCGGCGGACCGCCTCCGCGCCCAGGTCCTCAAAGGCGATTATCCTGGCGGCCAAAACGCGCCGGGCTAAAAGCGCCCCCGCGCCGCCTATCGCGCTGAAGTAGACCGCGCCCGCTTCTACTATGGCCGCGATTACCCTGGGGCTCCGGGATCCCTTGCCGATCATGCCCCGCAGCCCCAGGGAGAGCAGCCGGGGCGTATAGGCGTCCATGCGGCAGGAGGTGGTTGGTCCAGCGGCGCCGGTGGCCCGGCCCGGCGGGGCCGGGGCGGGTCCGGCATAGTAGATACAAGCGTCTTCCAGGGGAAAGGGGAGGGGCCGCCCCTCGTCAAGCAGGGCCATGAAGCGCTTATGGGCCGCGTCCCGGGCGGTGTATATCTCCCCGGAAAGCAAGACCCTATCCCCCGTCCGCAGTCCGGCGGACTCTTGGGCGTTGAGGGGAAGTTGTATGATCCGTTCCATTACAATGACTCCTGGGCATGGCGGTTTACATGGCAGTTGATATTCACCGCGCAGGGGAGCGCCGCGATATGGGTCGCCATGGTTTCAATCGCCACGGCTAGGGCGGTGGTACGCCCGCCGAAACCCTGGGGGCCTATGCCGAGGCGGTTGAGGGCTTCCAAAAGCCGTTTTTCCAGGCCCTCGTAAAAGGGGTCCTGGTTGGGCCGCCCCAGGGGGCGGAGCAGGGCTTTTTTTGCCAGCAGCGCCGCCTTATCAAAGGTTCCGCCGATCCCAACCCCGGCAACTATGGGCGGGCAAGGATTGGGGCCGGCCTCTTCCACCGCGGCGACGACAAAGTCAACAAGCCCTTCAATGCCGTCCGCGGGCTGTAACATGCGTATCCGGCTCATGTTTTCGCTGCCAAACCCCTTGGGCGCCACCGTAACCACAACCCGGTCTCCCGGCGCGAATTCGAGGGTGATCATCGCCGGGGTATTATCCCCGGTGTTCACCCGTCTAAGGGGATCGCGCACCATGGAATTCCGAAAATACCCTTCCCTATAGCCTTGCCGGACCCCTTCATGCACCGCCTCGTACACATCCCCCTCGATATGCGCCTCAAAACCGATTTCAAGCAATACCCAGACGGCGCCGGTATCCTGGCAGATAGGCAGCCCCTCGGCCCCGGCCAGTTCAAAATTATCGATAATCGTATCCAAGACCCCCTGGGCCAGGGGCCAGGGTTCGTTCCGGCGGCATTCCCGGATGCGTTGTTTCACCGGTTCCGGCAATTCCCGGTTCGCCCGGATACAGAGCCGTTTAACGGTTTCGGCGATCCGGTCCGCGGTAAGTATTCTCATCCCTTCAGTTTCCTTCTATATAAAATAAAGAGAGCAGCTAACTTACTTATAGTAGTTATGGCAAGATTGCCTGACAAGCATAAGACGTGTTCTGAAGTATCCGGCGTTGCCCTAGGGCAACGCTGATTAAATCAAGTTTTTTAAAATAGCCCGCGGATTGCGCTGATTACCGGTAACAAAATCTGTGAAAATCAGTGCTAATCCGCGGTCTCTTTTGATAATGCCGGATTATTCAGCGTTGCCCTAGATAAAGTACATGTAGGACTCATCGGGATCGACGGTCCCCAGCAGGGAGGCGAGGGTTTTCCGGTCGATAACGCCGGCAATCCGGGCGTTTAGCCGCTCGAATACCGCAAGCCGGACGCAGCGCTGCAACTTGGTCTCCTTGGCATGGGGCAGCGGCGGGTCCACCACAAGCATATCCCCCTCCAGCACCCGGAGCACGTCGCCGATGATGATGTCCTCAGAACGCATGGCCAAGGCATAACCTCCCGAAGCGCCCTTGACGGAACGGATGAATCCCGCCCGGCGCAGGATGATCACCACCTGTTCCAGATAACGCACCGAAATGCCCTGCCGTTCCGCCACGCAGGCCAGGGCCACATGGGATTCCGCCTGGTGTTCCGCCAGATCAATCAAGAGCCGGATGCCGTAGCGCCCCCGGGTGGACAGCTTCATATAGTATACTCCTGTTTGTCCAGGGCATAGTAGGCTTCCGCCAGGTCCCGCAGGGTGATGGAGTCCACGTAACGGTTTATCGCTTCGTAAAGTTCGCTCCAGGTATGCCGGGGTATGCAGCTTGCTTCCAGGGGGCAAAACTTGGGCTTGACGCAGGCCGCCAGCTCCAAGGGCCCCTCCACGGCGCGCAGGATGTCCCCTACCCGGATCGCCTCCAGGGGCTTGCCGGGAATATACCCTCCCTGGGGGCCCCGGATGCCCTGAATAATCCCGGCCTTCCGCAGGGGAATAAAGAGCTGTTCCAAATAGCCGTCTGAAATGCCCGTATGTTCCGCGATGCTCCGGGTGCTGGTGTAGTTTCCGGCGGGCAGCAAGGCTAAGTAGAGCAGGGCTTCCAGGGAATACCGCCCCTTGGTGGAAATCCTCATGGGGCCTCCAGGCTGCAACGCCCCAGGGCCTGTTCCAGGTCCGCCATAAGGTCGCCGCTGTCCTCGATGCCCACGGACAGGCGCAGGAGCCGGTCGTTTACCCCCGCGGCCAGGCGCATGGCTTCGGGAATGGCCGCGTGGGTTTGTTCCAGGGGATAGGTAATCAGGGATTCCACCCCGCCCAGGCTTTCGGCAAAGAGGATAAGGGATACCTGTTTTAGGATGATAGGAACATACCCGGGCTTCCGCGCATAAAAGGAAATCATGCCCCCGTTTCCCCGGGCCTGGGAACGGTTGAGGGCGTACCCGCTGTGGTCCATAAAGCCCGGATAGAACACCCGGTCTATCTGGGGCTGTTCCCGCAGCCACCGGGCGATCCGCGCGGCGTTTGCTTCGTGGCGTTCCATGCGGACCGCCAGGGTTTTCAACCCCCGCAGGGTAAGCCAAGCGTCAAAGGGGGCAAGGCTTGCCCCTTCGCTCCGCTGAATAACGCGGAGTTTTTCTTCTATATCCGCCTTGGAGTGGACGATAAACCCCGAAAGCGTATCGTTATGCCCTGAAAGATATTTGGTGCCGCTGTGTACCACCAGGTCGGCGCCAATATCCAAGGGGTTTTGATAGTAGGGGGAGAGGAAGGTGTTGTCCACTATGAGCAGCCCTTCACGTTGGCGGATAAGGCCGGCGCAGGCCCGGATGTCCGTTATCTTCATCATGGGGTTCGAGGGGGTTTCAATAAAAAGCCCCTTGGTATTGGGCTGAAGCGCGGCTTCCACTTTGGCGGTGTCGCTGGTATCGATCCAAGAGAATTGAAACCCGTACTTGGCATAGAACTCCGTGAAGAGCCGGTAGGTGCCGCCGTAGAGGTCCTCCGAGACGATCAGATGATCCCCTGGCTGAAAGAGTTTAATCAGCCCTGATATTGCCCCCATGCCGGTGGCAAAGGCCAGCCCGTATTGCCCGTGTTCCAAGCGGGCCAGGGTGTTTTCCAGTTCCGTCCTGGTGGGATTGATACACCGGGAATAATCATACCCTGTGGATTGGCGGAGTCCCGGATGCCGGAAGGTGGAACTTTGATAAATCGGGACGCTGATCGCCCCGGTATGGGGATCAAAGGGGGTAAAGCCGTGAACCGCCAGGGTGGCGGGGGAATAGGAAGGAGCGCCCCCGGGCGCTTCCCAGTCGAGTTCGTTGATTTCCTTAGGTTTTTCTATCATGCTGGTTTTCCCGGTATACCATCCTTACCATTAGACTTGTCCGGAAACCCGGCTGGTTTTCGGACAGTCTTTGCGGTTTCTCGCCTAAAGGCTGCGAAACACGTTTTTTTAAGCGGTTGTTATCCGGAAACTGAAGTTTCCGGACAACTCTATTGAGTAGTATGCGGCGCTGCGGTTATGGGGTTCGCGGGCGGCGCCGCTTGGCGGCGCGGTAATCAGCGCCGCCCAAGGGCTTGGTCAAAATCGGCGATGAGGTCTTCGGCGTCCTCAAGCCCTATGGATAGGCGGATAAGGGTATCGGTAATGCCCAGCCGGTCCCGCTCCGCCGGGGGCATGGCGGCGTGGCTCATCAGTACCGGATAGGAAGCGATGGTTTCCACCCCGCCCAGGCTTACCGCCGCCGCCGCGAGGCGGGTAGCGCGGAGAAAACAAAGCGCCCGTTCCGCCGTATCGGTTTTGAACGAGAGCACCGCCCCGGCTCCGGATGCCTGGGCGTCATGGATTGCCTTGCCCGGATGCCCTTCCAAGCCGGGGTACAAGACCTGGGCTATCCCCGGACGCTGGCAAAGCCATTGGGCGATACGGCGGGCCGAGGCTTCCTGGGCTTCCAGCCGCGCCTTGAGGGTTTTAATGCCCCGTATTACCAGCCAAACATCCCAGGGGCCGGGTACCGCGCCGAAGCCGTTTTGTACCGCGTAGAGGCGTCCGCCCAGTTCACTGGTACGGCATACCGCCAGGCCGGATACAACATCGCTGTGCCCTCCCAGGAATTTGGTGGCCGAATGGATCACAATATCCGCCCCCCATTCCAGGGGCCGCTGGAGATGGGGGGTCATAAAGGTATTATCCACCAGGGAAAGGATGCCCGCTTCTTGGGCCAGGGCGCAACAGGCCCTGAGATCGGTTATTTTCAGCAGGGGGTTTGAGGGGGTCTCTAAGAAGAGCCCCTTGGTGTTCGGTTGAAGCGCCCGCCGTATCGCCGCTGGATCGGAAGCGTCCACCGCCGTAAGCTGGAGGCCCCACCGCTTATAGAAGGTATTGAGGATGCGCCATGTGCCGCCATACACATCCTCCGCGGCAATGAGGTGGTCCCCGGCGGAAAAGATTCCCAGTACCGAAGACACCGCGGCGATACCGCTCCCAAAGGCATACCCCTTGGCCCCCCCTTCCAGGCGGGCGATGATCCCTTCCAGGGCCTTCCGGGTAGGATTTCCCGACCGGGCGTAATCATATTCCCGCGGTTTTGTCATATCCCCCTGGTCAAAGGTAGAGGTTTGGTATACCGGAGGCGCCAAAGCCCCGGCTGCGTCCGTCTCATAACCATTGTGTATTAGTAAGGTTCCCCGGCCCATATAAAATATCCTATATAAATTGTAGGATATATTGAAAAAATGATCAAGGGCTGGGCGCAGGGCCAGCGCATATAAATTTTTTATGGGGGGTCTGGGGGGCCTTTCGGCCTCCCAGCGGGGGTTCCGGGGGCGGCGCCCCCGTCCCGCGCAAGCGATTGAAGCGGAAAGCGCGGTT
>JAITHL010000239.1 GCA_031279975.1 Treponema sp.
GTTCTGAAACTTCAGTTTCAGAACAGCTTCCGCTTAAAAACGCGGTTTCATAAGGCTTTAGCCTGAGAAACCGCAGGACGTGTTCCGAAACCAACCGGGTTTTGGAACACGTCTAATACATACACCCGCGTAAAAGGCGTGTTCTTCTGGGATTGCAGACTGTCCTTGCTGGCGCTGTACTGCGCCTCGGTCAGGAAAATCAGGGGAAGTCTTAGGTCTTGTCAAACAGCGCCGTATTGAACGGCATACCGTGGTTATTGGCGCGCGGGAATACCGCCTGCCAGCCTATCGGCCAGCAGGCCGCCCTTGAAGGCCGCCAGCCGCTCGTTGGTGTTATTCCGCGCCAGAATTGAGTAATCCGTGTTATGGCTGGTAAAATCCACGCCGCTGGGAGGATTTTCCCGCTCATCTTCCTTGTTCCCGGTCCCGGTGGGCGTATCGCAGCCCGCCGCAAAAAAGACCATCACCGCCGCAGCGGTTCCAAAAATCCACTGCTTCATAAAAAACTTAAATTGGAAATATATCTGCTCTCTATCCAGCGGTTAAAACTTTATTGACAAGCCAAGACTTGCAAATTGTAACCCGCTATAGCCAACTTCAAGATAGGCGCCGATGTTGTTCGTAAAGAAGTACCGGGCGCCGATATTCGCGCCAAAAAGGTAAATATTCCGCCAATGGTAATCGGCGGCTTGACCGGCGGTTTGAAATCGGCGCTTACCGACAGGGGTGGTACTCCCATGTCATACCCGCCGGTTGGACCTAAACCGATACCGGCGTTGATAAACACATTGCCCGCGTCAATCCCCGGCGCGTAGCTGTCGTACCATTCCTGCCCGAGAACCCCTCCCGCCGCGAGAACCAGAACCAAAATGCTTTTCTTCATAGAAAAAAATCCTTATACTGGAAGCCGCCTGTATAACGGACGCGGGGACGGGGTTTAGGCTATGAGGTTCAGGCGCTTATCAGCGCCAATGCGCGGCGGAGGATGCGAATCCCCCGGACCCCGCGTCCACGTCAATTTTATCATCATCGTTTATACTGCCTTGGGAAGGTAAAGCGGCAACTTTTTTGAATTATTAAAACGTGAATCTAAAGCCCCAGCAGGCACAGCGGAAAAACAGCCAGCCTGGTCCGGCTTGTCCTATTTTTGCAGATCCCGCAGACAGGAGCGTATACCCGCCCATTCCCGTCCGGCGGATGACGGCGGTTCGTAATTCAGCAAAAGGCAAGCCAAAAATTGCCAATACCGTTCCTGCGGGATGATTGTAACATTGTTGAGGGGGATAGCCAGTTTCGGGGAGCAGGCAAGGGCTTTTACCAGGAATTCTACCCGTTCAGCGCCCTGTAGTCCATAGATTTCCATACAGGCCATAAGAAATTGATAGGGCGGGACTATCCTTCCCCGTTCAATCATTGAAATATACGACGGGTTTTTCCCCGCCTTTTCCGCGAAGTCCGTCATGTTGATATCCTTATCCGTCCGGAGCTTCCTGCAATATTTGCCAAATTCGGTAACCGGTTTCATTATAAATAAAATATAAAATTATTTTTATATTTTGTCAATATTCTCCAGGGCCGGCGGGCTTTAAAAGATTAGCGGGGGGCAAACAGGCGCAGCCTTTTGCCAGAGTCCGCGCCGGCCAACGGGAGGAAAAGACGGCATGGAAAGGCAGCCGCTTGCGCGGCATAGCCAAGCCGGCAGCGGATGAAGGCGGGACGGAAGGGCGAAACAGGATGTTGAGGGCTGTAGCCGGCCCCCCGGTCCCCCCGTAAGTTGTGTCATTGCTGACAGGCCGCCCCTGTATTGCCCCGCCTTTACCTTAACGCCCTGTCGTGGTATACCAATAGCATGGCTTTGCATGGTCCTGCCGCGTTTGAGAATATTTACCGTTCCGGCGTTAAAATCAGGCCCTTCCTGGGGGCGCTCATCCTTTCGGGAGTGGCGGCGGGGTTCTACAAGGGGATTCAGGATAATTACCTTGCGGAGCTAGTCCGCATCGACGCCTTTGAGCGGGGCATTGTGGAGTTCTTCCGGGAGATGCCGGGGCTGCTGGTGGTATTTTTCCTTGCCTGGATGTACCGTTTTACGGAAAGCCGCATCTTCAAAATTGGCGCGGCCCTGACGGCCTGCGGCCTGGCCGGGCTTTTTTTCACCGCCCCGGGGAAGGTAAGCGTGGTGATCCTCATGGTGGTTTACAGCGCCGGGGAACACATCATTATGCCGGTACGCAGCTCCATTTCCCTGGACCTGGCCCATAAAGACAAGGGCGGGGCCTCCCTGGGCCTTACCAGCGCCTTGGGCCACGGGGGCAACATCGCGGGATTTATACTGGTAAGCGCCGTGTTCTTTGGTTTTTCCCGCTTCGGCATAAGCCGGGAGCATATCCTTCCTTTTAAGACGGTCTTTGCCGCCGCCGCCCTGCTGACAGCCGGCGCGTTCCTTGTATGCCTCGCCATGCGGGACAGCGGCCTGAAGGTCAAACGGCGGCGGTTCTACTTTGCGAAAAAATTTTTCAAATTCTATATGCTGGAAGTCTTCTACGGCGCCCGCAAACAGATATTCCTCACCTTCGCGCCCTATGTGCTGATCCTCAATTACGGGGCGGGCGCCCAGGTCATTTCCCTCCTGCTGGCCATAAGCGCCCTGTGCGGCTTTATCGCCAGCCCTTTTATCGGAAAACTCATAGACCGGGCGGGCTACCGGTTCGTCATGGTAACTGATACGCTCATTCTGGTGGCGGTCTGTTTGTTCTATGGTTTTTCCCACCGGATTTTTCCCCAGGGCATTGCTTTTTATGCGGTCTGCGTGAACTATGTGCTGGACGCGGTTATTTCCGTGGCGAGCATGGCGAGCAGCGTGTATGTGCGGAGCATCGCCGCCAGCCAGGAAGAAATGACCGCCACCATCTCCACGGGGATTTCGGTAAACCATGTGATCAGCATACTCATCGCCCTGCTGGGGGGCTTGCTCTGGAAATCCGTGGGCATAGAGGCGCTTTTCCTCTGTTCCGCCTTCCTGGGGCTCTGCAATTCCCTGTACGCGGCAAGCATACGGGAAGGGGAGCGCTGATTGCGGGCCTCTGGTCTGGAGGCGGTGTGCGGTGTCAAAAGGGTCCACGGATTGCGAACCTTCGGTTCGACGCGGATTTCCGGTAACAAAACTCTTTCCGTGAAAATCCGTGAACCCTTTTGATACATTGGATGCGGACTATAGTCCGAAATCATCGCTTCTTACCCGCATTTGCGCAATGAAGTGAGCAAATGCATCGAACCATAGGTTCGCGGGAACCGCTGATTGCGGACCGGAGGTCCGGCGTCAAGTTAATCAGCGGTTCCCTAGGAGCCTGTGGCACTTGTAGAATTTTGCGCTTTTTAAGCGCAAAATTCTACGATTTTCAGGCATCCTTACGGAGTTTGCTGGGTAAAAAACGCGCTTTTGCGCGTT
>JAITHL010000021.1 GCA_031279975.1 Treponema sp.
CGGTACTGAAAGGCAAACAGCGGCTCAGCGTTAGGCGCAAAATGTTCCGCGCTTCCCTGGACACCGGCTTCCTTCACCAAATCCTCTTCGGCATAGGGTAAATGCTTTTGCCCTGCGCGCCGCCTTGCGCAAAACGGGCAATAGCTTTATGGTGGGGGTATGAGTATCTTTGAAGCGGTTATTCTGGGCGCGGTACAGGGAATAACCGAATTTTTGCCGGTCAGCAGTTCCGGCCATCTGGTACTCCTCCAGCGGCTATTCGGCATAGCCGAACCGGTCCTCCTCTTTGATACCATGGTGCATGGGGGAACCTTGCTGGCGGTTTTCGCGGCCCTGCGCCGGGATGTCGGCGGCCTCCTGGCCCGGCCCGTACAGCCCCTGACGGGATTCCTCATCCTGGGAACCCTGCCGGCAGCCGCCGCTGGCCTGGCCGGGAAACGGTACATCGAAGGGGCCTTCCATTCCGGCGCGCTCCTGGGATATTCTTTTCTATTTACCGCCCTGGTCCTGCTGCTCTGCGAGGGCCTTGCGCGGAGCGCTTCCCGTTCAGACCCCTTTGCCGGGGAGACGGAGCGCCGGTATCAAAGCGAGATGCGCTGGTTTGACGCCCTGATCATTGGGGTTTTCCAGGCCGCGGCCATCATGCCCGGGGTCTCCCGGTCGGGCCTTACCCTTTCAGGCGCCCTTGCCCGGAGATTTGACCGGGATTTCGCCGCCCGGTTTTCCTTTCTCCTCTCCATTCCCGCGATTTTAGGGGCTTTGGTTTTGCAGATCATAGACCTGCGCCCGGCTGAGGCCGCCGGCGCCGGCATAGTTCCCCTGCTGGCCGGGACCGCGGCGGCGGCGGGGGTAGGCTTTTTCTCGATTACCCTCACCCTTGCCCTGGTCCGCCGTTATTCCCTCCTGCCCTTTGCCGGCTATGTGGGCCTTCTGGGCGCCCTCGTCCTCTTGGATCAGCATATCAGCCGCTTCTTTTTTTAGGGCCTAAGAAGCCTTTTAAGAAAGCAAGCCCCCGGCGGAATTTTTTCTTGACCTTTCTTGTCCTGGTTAAGTATTTTTGGGATAGCACAAGATAGGGAAACGTTACTATGCATGATACTATTACCGATACCGCTGTTCCCGAAGAAGCCGCCGCCGCGGCTTCCCCGGAGGAGCAAACGGATGTTCCCGCTGCCCAAACCCCGGAAGAAAAAATAGGGGAATTGGAAGCGCAAATCGCCGGGCTGAAGGATCAGTACCTCAGAAAAGCGGCGGAATTTGAAAATTTTAGAAAACGGATGAACCGGGAAAAGCAGGAGGCCATTGAATTCGCCAATCAAAGCCTGCTGCTGGATATGATCCCTATTATTGATGATTTTGAGCGGGCAATCAAATCCGCCGAATCCTTGGCTTCCCCGTCTCCAGACTGCATAAGCCTTTGCGAGGGGATAGGCATGATTGAAAAGCGGCTGACCGCCCAATTGGAGAACAAGTGGGGGCTGAAACGCTATGATTCGGCGGGGGAAATTTTTGATCCAAACCGGCATGAGGCGATCATGATGGAAAAATCCCCGGATGTTTCGGAGCCTACGGTGCGGGAAGATATGCTCAAGGGGTATACCCTGAAGGACCGGGTTATCCGAAGCGCCAAAGTAAAAGTTGTAATGCCAGAAAACCCTGACACGGAGGATGCCGGGGAGGAAGATAGGGTAAAAGAGGAGTAATACAAAATGGGAAAAATTATAGGCATTGATTTAGGAACAACAAATTCCTGCGTGGCGGTTCTTGAAGGCGGGGAGCCGGTGGTTATCCAGAATTCCGAGGGCGGGCGCACAACGCCGTCCATTGTGGGATTCACCAGCAAGGGGGAGCGTATCGCCGGCGCGCCCGCGAAGAACCAAATGATCACCAACCCGGAAAATACGGTGTATTCCATAAAGCGTTTCATGGGCCGGCGTTTTTCCGAAGTGGGCGCGGAAATGAAACGGGTCCCCTACCATGTGGTAGAACACGCCGATGACGTGCGGGTGGATATTGACCGGAAACTGTACTCTCCCCAGGAAATTTCCGCCTTTGTGCTGCAAAAGATGAAGCAGACCGCCGAGGACTATCTGGGCGAAACCGTTACCGAGGCGGTTATCACCGTTCCGGCCTACTTCAACGACGCCCAGCGGCAGGCCACCAAGGACGCGGGAAAAATCGCGGGCCTGGACGTTAAACGGATTATCAACGAGCCTACCGCGGCGTCCCTGGCCTTCGGCTTTAACAAGGATCAAAAGAAGGAAAAGACCATCGCGGTGTACGACCTGGGGGGCGGCACCTTCGATATTTCGATCCTGGAGCTGGGGGAGGGGGTTTTTGAGGTAAAGTCCACCAACGGCGATACCCATCTGGGGGGCGATGATTTTGATCTCAAGATACTTGAATGGCTGATCCAGGAATTCAAGAACGATACGGGGATAGACCTGGGGCAGGATCGCATGGCCCTCCAGCGTCTGCGGGAGGCGAGCGAAAAGGCCAAGATCGAGCTTTCCGCCATGCAGACCACGGAGATCAACCTGCCCTTTATTACAGCGGATCAGAGCGGGCCGAAGCACCTCCAGAAAACCCTCAGCCGGGCGAAATTTGAGCAGATGGTGCAGGACCTGCTGGACCGGTCCAAGGAGCCCTGTAAAAAGGCGCTCTCCGACGCGGGGCTTACGGCGGATCAGATCGATGAGATCATCCTGGTAGGCGGTTCCACCCGTATTCCGGCGGTCCAGCAGATCGTTAAAGAGCTTTTCCGCAAGGAACCTAACAAGGGGGTAAACCCGGATGAAGCGGTGGCCATCGGCGCGGCCATACAGGGGGGCATACTGGGCGGGGATGTGAAGGACGTGCTCCTGTTGGATGTAACGCCCCTGTCCCTGGGGATAGAAACCCTCGGCGGGGTGATGACCAAACTTATCCCCCGGAATACCACGATTCCCACCCGGAAAAGCCAGATATTCTCCACTGCGGCGGATAATCAAACCGCGGTTTCCATACAGGTCCTCCAGGGGGAACGGGAAATGGCCGGCCAGAACCGGACCTTGGGCCGTTTCGATCTGGTGGGCATTCCGCCCGCCCCGCGGGGGGTTCCCCAAATTGAGGTAACCTTTGATATTGACGCCAACGGCATTGTGCATGTGTCCGCCAAGGACCTGGGAACCGGGAAGGAACAGAAGATACGGATTGAAAGTTCCTCCGGGCTTTCGGACACGGATATTGAGCGCATGGTAAAAGAAGCGGAACTCCACGCTGAAGAGGATAAGCGGGAAAAGGAGAAGGCTGAAGCCCGGAACGAAGCGGACACCTTGATCTATCAAATAGAAAAGAACCTCAAGGACCTGGGGGATAAGGTAGGCCCCGCGGACAAGAGCAAGGTTGAAGAGGCCGTCGCGGAGCTGCGCCGGGTCTTGGACAGCGGGGATGTCAAAACCATACAGGATAAGACCGAGGCGCTCAAACAGGCGTCCTACAAGATCGCCGAAGAGGTGTATAAGCAGTCCGGCGCTCAACAGCCCGGGGCCGGACCGGGCGGAGCGGCGGGGGACGCCCAAAGCGCGGGCGGAGAAAACACCAAGAGCGCCGAGGATGTGGATTACGAAGTGGTGGACGACAAATAGGGGCTGTACGAGACCCGCTTGAACAGGGGAATAGAGGTTGAGGGTGGTACAATGGCAAAGCGCGATTATTATGAAGTATTGGGGCTGCAAAAGGGCGCGTCGAAGGATGACATAAAAAAGGCATATCGAAAGCTGGCCATTCAATATCATCCGGATAAAAATCCGGGTAATAAAGAAGCGGAGGAGAAATTCAAAGAAGCCACTGAAGCCTACGAGGTCCTGTCGGATGATCAGAAAAAGGCCGCCTATGATCAGTTCGGCTTTGCCGGTGTCGAGGGAATGACCGGCGGGCAGGATTTCGCTTCCGCCTTCCACGGCTTTGAGGACATATTCGGCGATTTCTCCAATATCTTCGATACCTTCTTCGGCGGGAGCGGGCGGCGGGGTTCCGGCAGCGGTGGCGCCCGGCAGGGGGCCAATCTCCGGTATGATATTGAAATACCGTTTAAAGACGCGGTCTTCGGCACCAAGGTGGAGATACAGTATTCCCGGAATGAATCCTGCTCCACCTGCAAGGGCTCCGGCGCGGCAAACGGTTCCGGGAAAAAGACCTGCCCCACCTGCGCCGGTTCCGGCCAGGTCCGGCATAGCCAGGGGTTCTTCTCCGTGGCATCCACCTGCCCGTCCTGCGGCGGCGACGGGTATATTATCGAACAGCCCTGTAAGGACTGCGGCGGGGCGGGCAGCCAAAAGAAACGGCAGAAAATCATGGTTACCATTCCTTCGGGAGTGGAAAACGGCAGACGGGTAGTTATCCCCCGGCAAGGGGACGTGGGGCCCGGCGGCGGCGCGCCGGGGGACCTCTATGTTTTTATCCGGGTAAAGCCCCACGACTATTTTGAGCGCCAGGATCAGGACCTGTACTGCGCGGTACCGGTTTCCATTACCCAGGCGGTCCTGGGCGCGGACATCCAGGTAACAACCCTGAACGGAAAAACTATCAAGGTTAAAATACCCGCGGGGGTCCAGAACGGAAAACTGCTTCGGGTACGGGACGAGGGGGTTCCAGCCGGCGGGCGCCGGGGCAACCTCTATATCAAACTTATGATACAGATACCCGCAAAGTTATCAAAACGGGGAAAAGAGCTTATGGAAGAACTTTCCCGGATTGAGGGGGAGAACGAGTCGCCCAAACCCATACCCCTCTCTGAAATGGCCAATTAAGAGTTTATCCCTAAATAATACCAGCTTTACGGAACGCGATAAAGGCGCAAGCCGGCATAAAGTCCTTTATACGGAGAGGCGGGCTTTCCATGCCGGACCAGCGGCTTGCGCAACCGGTTAATCCAGGAATAGGAAGCATCCGCCGCCGGGCGCGGTATGCCGGATTGGGCGTTTTTTTCGTAACTCTTTATATCACAAAGAATTATGGCTTTTGTAATTTTTTGATGGCAATATAATAATTGCCGGGTCTATAATAGAGCTGTTATGAAACTGAAGTTTCAGAACAGCTTCCACTTAAAAAGCAATTTCGCAAGGCTTTAGCCTGAGAAACCGCAAGACTTGTTCCGAAACCAACCGGGTTTTGGAACAAGTCTAATCAGCGGTTCCCACGGGAACTCCCGCTGCCGGCGGACGGCCTTTGATCCCGTTTTTTTCCGCCCTTCCCAGCGCCGCCGGCGTTTAACCAGGCCCAGTCTATGCCCGCGGCTTCATCGTATTCCGCAAGCCCGGCCTTCCAGAGGGCCTGAAACACCCCTTGTTCACACCAGAGCTGGAAATAGCGGTGTACGGAGCTTGACGAGCCGAAATCCGCGGGCAGGGCCTTCCATTGAATTCCAGTACGAAGCACATAGAAGACAGCCGCCAGGGCCGCCCGGGGTTCCATGGGCTTGCGGCCTCCCCCTGTTTTCCGCCGGTATTCCCGCTCCGGATCGCGTTGTTTCTGAGGTATTAATGGTTCCGCCGCCGCCCAGAACCCGTCTGTTATTTCCCATGGGTGTTTTTGTTTCATCCTGTTTCCTCCTCTTGCTGTATCGGAGGAGTTCTATGGTTTATTTAGGGATATGCTCTAAACCCAGTAATCCAGCAAAAACGATAAAACCTAAAAAACAGGGCCATACCGCCGGGGCTTGAAACTGCCCGCGCGGGGCCGCCTAAGCCGCGCCCGGCGGCGCTTCGCGCCTTCCTGTCGCGCTGAATATTTGCTTGACGGTTCTGGTAATTGCGCATAGGCTATTATTATCTTAATATCCACAACCCAATAGCCAAATAAAAACCATGTATGGGTGAGGGTTTATAGGAGGAGAGCTAGGAATGGCGGTGAAAACGTTTAGAAGGGGATTACTGCTTCCCACACGGAAACACGCTACCGAAGGAAAGGCAGTGGAACTGGCGCCCGCTCCAAAACAGGTGGTTATCCCTATTAATCAACAGGGAGCGCCGAATAAAAGCCTGGTCGCGCCGGGGGACCGGGTTAAACGGGGTCAGAAGATCGCCGACGGGGCGGCGCCGGGGCCTATGACCGTGCCAGTCCACGCATCGGTTGCCGGGGTGGTTAAAAAAATCGAACCCCGGACCCAGTCAAATAACACCAACGGCCCCTGTATTATTATTGAAACAGAGCCTGATGCGGCGCGGGAAGAGTTGGACTTTATGCCCCCCCTGGACCCCTTCAACTGTACAAAAGAAGAAGCCCTGGGCCGTATCCGGGACGCGGGGATAGTCGGCATGGGGGGGGCGGGTTTCCCAACCCACCTGAAGCTGAATCCCCCTCCGAATAAACCGGTTGATGTGATTATTGCCGACGGCGCGGAGTGCGAACCTTATTTGACCACCGATGAAGCGGTATTAACCGAAAAACCGGACCTCCTGATCAAGGGCCTCAGAATTGTGATGAAAATAACCGGGGTAAACCGGGCTATTATCGGTATGGAAGACAATAAGGCCAACCTGATCCCCATGCTTGAACGGGAAATCCGCTTGAGCGATTATCCTGGGGATATTCAGATCGGGCTGTGTAAAACCCGGTATCCCCAGGGGGGGGAAAAACTCCTGATCAAGGCGCTTACCGGGCGGGAGGTCCCCTCCGGCGCCCTGCCCATGGACGCCCGGTGCATCGTGCAAAATGTGGGAACCCTGGTGGCCATTGCGGAGGCCTTTACCCTGGGGAAGCCCCTTATCGACCGGGACCTTACCGTTAGCGGCGGGGCCTGTAAAACCCCTAAGAACATCCGGGCGCCCATCGGAACGTTGATTTCGGATTTACCAGGGGAATTTATGGCCGTTGATTACCCCAAGCTCCGCAAGATACTCTTTGGGGGTCCCATGATGGGAACCGCGGTTCCCACGGTTGCCATCCCCATTCAAAAAAACACATCGGGCATCATCCTCATGACCGCCGCGGAAACCATCGCGGCCCAGGAAGGGCCCTGTATCCGCTGCGCCCGGTGTATCAAGAACTGTTCCTGCAGCCTTTCCCCGGTATTGATGAACACTGCCCTGGAAGCCGGAGACCTGGATGAGGCGGTTGCGATAGGACTGATGGACTGCATTGAATGTGGAAGCTGTACCTATATGTGCCCCGCCCGGATTAAACTGGTTCAGCGGTTTCGTGTGGGGAAGCAGCGGCTCCGGGCCCGCCAGCTTGCCCAGCAAGCCGCGGCGGCCGCGAAGGCCAAGGCCGCGGAAAGCGCCGGGGCGGCATCTATCAAATAATAAGGAGTTTTCAATGGTAACACATGAAGCGGCTGAAGCCGCTTTGGTCAATACGGCTGGAGCCGTCCGGCGGCAGCGCCTACCCAACAATAAGGAGTTTCCCTATGGCGGAACAAGATAAACTGTCCTCTCCTGAAGAAGAAACAAGGCCCCTGGTACTCCTTTCATCAAGCCCCCATATCGCGTCGCCGGTGAACAGCCGGCCCCTTATGGCCAATGTGCTGCTCGCCCTTATGCCGGTAACGGTTTTTGGGGTGGTTCTTTTCGGGCTCGGCGCCCTCTTAACGGTATTGGTCTCCGTCGCGGCGGCGGTGGCGGCGGAATCCCTCTTCCGGTGTATCACCAGACAGGCTGTCCGTGCCGCCGACCTTTCCGCGGCGGTAACGGGGCTCCTCTTGGCCCTGGTACTCCCCCCTTCCACCCCCTTGTGGATGACCGCCCTGGGCGCGGCCTTTTCCGTTATAGTGGCAAAGGAATTTTTTGGCGGCCTGGGGGCCAATGTATTTAATCCGGCCCTTATTGGACGGGCCTTCCTGCTGATGAGCTTCCCCGCGGCCGTAACCCCCGCCGCCTGGCCGCTTCCCCGGGGGCTCAACGCGCTGTTGGGGAGGGCCCTGCCGGACGCGGTCAGCGCCGCCACGCCCCTGCGGATCATGAAGAGCGCCGCATTGGGGGGCATGGGGGGAACCATGCAAACACTGGGCGAAGAGTTCGTCCAATCAAAACTAAGCGCCGCCGCGGATTACTGGTCCGCCATTAAAACCCTCTTTATCGGCAACCACAGCGGCAGTATCGGAGAATCTTCTATTATATTAATTATCGCCGGGGGGCTCTTGCTCCTTTTCACCAAGACCATTGACTGGCGGACCCCGGCCGCCATGATCGGAACGTCCTGTATCGCCGCCTGGGCCTTCCGCATGGACCCCCTGTTTTGTATTCTCAGCGGCGGCATCTTCTTTGGGGCGGTCTTTATGGCCACCGATTATGTGTCTACCCCGGTTACTCCAAAGGGCAAACTGATCTTCGGCGCCGGCGCCGGCTTGATAGCCGTCCTGATCCGTAAATGGGGGAGCTATCCCGAGGGGGTAACCTATGGAATCCTAATGATGAACGCCGCAAGCCCCTTCCTCAACCGTTTCTTGCCCAAAAAATACGGCTATGTACCTAAGCCCAAGGGAGGAAAACAATGAAAGATATTCTGAAACTCGGCATGGTTCTTGCCTGTTTTGCCACCGCCGCCTGCGTCGGCCTCGCGTTTGTCTATGCCGCGACCAAGGAGCGTATCGAGGCAAACAACTCGGAAAACTTAAAAGGCGCCCTGGCGGAACTGTTTCCTGATATGGAGGGGAGCAAGGACATAAGCGGTTCTATCACAAGCGGCGATCCTGCGGTTGCGTTTGAAACCATCTACCAGATCACTGGGGGAAGGGGCATACTCGGCCTGGCTTTACAGGCTTCCAAGGGAAGTTACGGCGGCCCCATACGGGTCCTGACCGGCGTACAAACCAGCGGCACGATAAGCGGTATCAAGATAATGGAACACGCGGATACTCCCGGCTTGGGGGCCAACGCCGGTTCCCCCAACTATTTTGTAAAGCCGCATGTTACCTTCTACGGCCAATTCGCCGGGAAAGCGGTACAGGACCCGTTTCAAGTAAAAGGCGATGTGGACGCCATCACCGCCGCCACTATTACCAGCGACGCGGTAACCTCGATAGTGAAGGCCTCCGGCCAGGCCGCGTTTGCCTGGCTTAACGCCCAGGGAGGGGCCCAATGAATACGTTTAAAATTTTTACCAACGGCATCGTAAAAGAAAACCCCCTGTTAATCCTTGCCATCGGCCTCTGTTCATCCCTAGCGGTTACCACCGCCGTGGCCAACGGTATAGGCATGGGGCTTTCCATGACCTTTGTGCTCCTCATGTCTGAAGTGGTGATCAGCGTGTTCCGCAAGCTCATCCCCGATTCGGTGCGGATTCCGGTTTTCATCATCATCATCGCCGCCTTTACCACGGTGATCGATTATATCCTCAAGGCATATTTCCCGGACCTCTCCAAGGCTATGGGGGTCTTTATCCCCCTCATCGTGGTGAACTGCATCATCATGGGCCGGGTTGAATCCTTTTCGTATAAAAATTCCCTCAGCGCGGTTATCCCCGACGCCCTGGGCATGGGGCTGGGGTACACCTGGGTTTTGACCGGCATTGCGCTGGTCCGGGAACTTCTGGGGAACGGGACCGTCCTAAACTATCCAATACTGCCGGACGCCTATAAGATACTGTTTTTCACCCTGCCCCCTGGGGGTTTTTTTGTATTCGCCCTCTTTATTTCCCTCAATCTGTTCTTGAAATCCCGCGGGGGAACCGGGCGGGGCGCCCCGGCGGACGCCGAAGCGGGCCTGGCGGTTAAGGAGGAACGGGCATGAACTTGATGAAAATATTTATCTCCGCCTTTTTGATCAACAATGTGGTCCTCATGCGCTTTTTGGCCCTCTGCCCCTTTATTGGGATGAGTACCGATGAGGATAAGTCCATCGGCATGGGCCTGGCGGTTACCTTTGTAACGGTCCTTGCCACTTGCGTAACCTGGCCGGTCTACCGGTTCATCCTGGAACCCCTGGGGCTTCAATTCCTCCAGCTCTTGGTCTTTATCCTGGTCATCGCCTCATTGGTGCAGCTCGTGGAATTCTACCTAAAAAAAGCCGCTCCGGGGCTCTACAGTTCCATGGGCATCTACCTTGCCCTGATCACCACGAACTGCGCCATCCTGGCGGTAACGCTGGATGTGATCAACAACACCTGTTCCTTTACCGGCAAACCCTATACCTTTATCGAATCCATTGTGTTTGCCGTGGGGGTTGCCATGGGCTTCCTGCTCTCCCTGCTGCTCCTGGCGGGCATACGGAAGCGGCTCCGTACTAGCCCGGTTCCCGCCTTTCTCAAGGGGACCCCGGTACTCTTCGTTTCCGCGGCCCTGTTGTCCCTGGCTTTTATGGGCTTTTCCGGCCTTGTCAAATAAGGATGCGTTATGACTGTAGTGCTGTTAACCGCCGCCTTTGCGGCGATCTTGGCTTTTGTTTTAGGAATCGCCCTGGGATTCTTCCGGGAATTTTTTGCCGTTCCCCAGGACCCCCTCGTCGGGCAGGTCCGGGAAATACTGCCGGGCGCGAACTGCGGCGCCTGCGGTTTTCCCGGCTGCGACGGTTATGCCGCGGCGGTGGCGTCCCGGGAAGCGGGCATTGGCAATTGCAGCGTTGGGGGCAAGGCTGTGGCGGAAAAGCTCGCCGCCCTGCTGGGCGGAAACGCCGATGTTGTGCCGGTCATCTCGGTGCTGGCCTGCCAGGGTTCCCGGGAACACGCACCCCTCAAAGGGGACTATACGGGCATACCGACCTGCCGGGGGGCGAAACTTTCCGCCGGGGGGACCAAACTCTGCGCCTGGGGCTGTCTCGGCTATGGGGACTGTTTGGAGGTCTGCCAATTCGGCGCCATTACCATGGGGCCGCGGGGACTGCCAATCATTGACCGCGCAAAATGCTCCGGCTGCAAGATATGCATAGCCGAATGCCCCCAGCAGCTTCTGCGGGATACGCCGGCGGACCGGAAAGGGGCCTTCGTCCTCTGTTCTAACCGGAACCCCCTGAAAGCTATGGTAAAAAAGACCTGTAAGGCGGGATGCATTAAGTGCGAACTCTGCGTAAAGAATTGTCCCGAACAGTGCATTGTCATGGAAAACGGGATACCCGTGGTGGATTACGCGAAGTGTTCGTCCTGCGGAACCTGTATTGATAAATGCCCCGCTAAAACGCTGAAACTGTTGCAGCCGGCATGATTGCCGCGGTTCTGGGGGATATGGCGGGGATTTCCCTCTTTAAGGGGGTCCAAGCGCATCCCCTGCTCCGCTCGTTCCGGGATGTCCTGGAGTCGGCGGCGGGGGAAGCCCTGTGTCCGCAAAGCGGACGCGGCCCCTGCGGGCGCGGCGCGGACGGCCCCTCCCGCCGGACCTCTGGGGAGCGCGTCCGTCCGATCCGCTCCTGGGCGGCGTTTACCGCCCGCCTTGCCCGGACCGGTCAGGACTATTCGTGGTATAACGCCATTGCCCGCTTAACCCTTTTTGATGATAACCCCTTTACCCGGGCCGCCGAATCCCAGGAAAACCCTCCGGCATTTCTGCGGGCCTTGGCAAAAACCGATCTTTCCCGGCTTGGCCGTATCGCGGCCTTTGCCCCGCACAAGCTGGGCCTGCATCTGGCGGAAGGGCTGCGAAACGCCGGCCTCTCAACGGCGGCTCAAAGCATCGAGGAGGAAGCCTGGGCTGTCCATGCCGCCGCTAAAGGCGCGCAAGGGGAAGCCCTTGGCCCCCTGGGTATCTTCCCGGCAAACAGCGACTGGGGAACGGCGCTTCCGGCTATGGCGGCCCATATCCATGCCCATGGTGCCGCCTTGTTGGGACAGTACCGGGCTTTTTGCTGGATACCCCGGCATATACGGCGGCCCTCCAGCCTTCCCGCGGCGGAAAGCGCGGACGAAGGGCTGGACCGCTTTTTAAAACCAATAGAAAACCCGGACCCCATACGCCTTGCCCAGCTCTGCGGTTACCAGGAGCAGCGTTCAATCGTGATTGCCAATACCCTGCGCTTTGTGGAGGGGGGCCGGGGGAATAATCTGCTCCTCTATGGGGACCGGGGCACGGGGAAGTCCGCCTCCGTGAAGGCCGCGGCCAATGCCTACGCCTGCCGGGGGCTGAAACTCCTGGAACTCAACAAGGCCGATCTGCCGGAGCTTCCGCATATCCTGAAGCTGCTGCGAAGCCGTTCCCGGCGCTTTATCCTCTTTATTGATGATCTATCCTTTGAACGGGTTGACGACGCGTTTCGCAGCCTCAAGGCCCTGTTGGAAGGGTGCGTCGAAGTCCAGCCCGGCAACACGGTGATCTATGCCACCAGCAACCGCCGCCACCTGGTTAAAGAACCCCTGGCGGACCGGCCCACCGCCGCCATGGCCGCTCAAGCCGCCGCCACCGGGGACCTCCGGTCTTTCGATACCATGCAGGAGCAGTTCTCCCTGGCGGACCGTTTTGGCCTTACGGTGATCTATACCGCCCCGGACCGGGATGACTATGTGCGGATAGCTGAACATATCGCAAGGGACCGGGGCCTCTTGGAAGCCGCCGGCGAGGAGGAGCTTGGGCGTTTTCGCGCTGACGCCCTCCGCTGGGAACAGTGGTTCAATGGACGGTCCGCCCGGACCGCGGTACAGTATGTGGACTGGATAGCCGGCGCCCAAGGGAATCCCCAGGCCCTCCGCTTTCCCTGGGAATAAGGCGCCGGGAGCCGGTCCGTCCATTGAGCGGGAGACTTGTTTGCTAAGGCGGCTGGCCGCGGCTTAGGACCGGTAAACAAGTCCCGCAGTTTCTCAGGCTAAAGCCCGCGGACTTCCCGTCCGGCAAAACCGCGTTTTTAGCGGTAGTTGTTTATAAACTTCAGTTTCTAAACAACCCTATTATAGACAGACGCTGTCTCAAAAAAACGCCTTTATACCATTGCATAACAGTCAAAATCAAACTTATAAACGCGCAACTTATTCGAAGCGTCTTCCCTTCGTGAGTTTTTCTTTTTGCGATTACCATCAAATATATCATTAAAAAGAAAAGGGCAATATTAGAGAACAACTTCAAATACGAACATAAATCATCCTATAATTCAGCCCGTTCTAAGTTTATTCCCTCTTGGGTTTAATACCCCGCCCCTCCGGGGCGTAATACTGGGGGGCGGGGGATTTTTTATTCGCGCCGGTTTTCCGTATGAGGTCTGCCGCGGAGGCGTTTTCCGTTTTGACGGTCCGGTAAATGACCGCCGCCCACAGATCCGGGTCCAAGTCATACAGGGCCGGCAGCAGTTTCGGCAAAACAGGGAGGCCGTAACCGGCGAGGAGGCGTATCATCGCGGTATTTTTGTTTTCCAGGGCGGGCGTTAATATGGAATCATCACCGGAATACGAATATTCATACCGCTGATTGACAGGGTATCCGGCCCGCAGGAAGCCGGCGGCTTTGGCGGCCGCGTTTTCTTCCACGGCGGACCAGAGGACCGAAGCGGTTTGCTGGTATCTTTCCCCCGGTTCTTCCCACCATTTCAAGCTGTTTTCGTCTTCTTTCCACCACACCTCCAAGATCATTTCCGAAGCCTTCAGTCGCGCGTGTTTGGGGCCGGGTACCGCATACCAGCTTCCATCCCTGCCGCTTTCCGCGAGAAATTCGTCATGGTCAAAACTGATATAAAAGCCGTCGTCGCAAATCTGGCCTTCCAGGCCCCAACTTCCCGAACCGCGCATACCGTATTCAGACTGTACGGTAAATGAAAAAGTCCGGTCCATATAAAACGAGAATATATCCGGTCCGCCGAACCATGAACCGCCGCAGAGCCATGCCTGCTGATCCGCGTATACTTCGCTGTAAAGGCGGCTGTGGCCATAGGACGCAACCGCCCTGAAAAATTTCATATCCCTGATCGCGTCAAGGTCGCTGTCTTCCCTAACGCGGCTCAGTATCCAGTCCGCCGGGCGTCCGGCGGGGGCCGGATCCAGGCTGAAACAGATATTTAGTTCATGCTCAATTTCCCAAAGATCCACTTCCTGTCCCTCCTCGCGCAGCAGGGCCAGCGTACAGGCCAGGTTGTAATGGGGCAGGATATTGGCGGCGTCAAAAACAATGGAGGCGCTGAACAGTTTCGCCGCTTCCCAGTAACGGCCCCGCTCATATTCCCGGTAGCCCGCGTCGTTCAGGGCGCGGGACCCGCTGTCCATTCCCGCTGTTATGCGCCCATATTCGGCGATAAGGTTTTGTATCCGCGCTTCCTTGTCCGCTTCTTTTTTCGCGGCCTCCGCTTCCACTGTCAGGGTTCTGACACTCAACTCTGGATAGGCCGAATATACATAGTCCGGGCCCACCGCCAATACTAGGATGGAGTATCCACTGTCATGCCACAGATTTTTCAAGACAGCGCGGGTTTCGTTTATATCCATACCGTCTACAAAAGTCAAGTAACCGCCGGTTTGCGCGAGAGGGATACCGTCCAGCTTTCCCGATTCTTTTTCGTGAACAATGCTATCGTCAATAGCCGGAATACCGCCGCGTTTCCCCGATTTTTTAAGAACGGCCCGGTATTGTTTTGGGGTAACATCAAGAATGCGGTATTTTATGGGATACGGTCCGGCGGCGGGATCCCATGAAAGGGTAATCGTATCCATAGTAACATCGTCAACCCTGACTGGCGCGCCGCTCAGACGGGGCGCGTTGACTGCGGCTTTACAGCCAGGCAAAAAAAATCCCAGGCAGAGGCAGCAGAGCAGCGCTCCCAAAAACAGCCGGGGTTTTTCCCCAGGCATTGCTATTGCCCCGCTAACATACAAACCGCAATAGGGCCTGCCATACCTATAATAGACGTGTTCCAAAACCCGGTTGGTTTCGGAACACGCCCCGCGGTTTCTCAGGCTAAGGCCCGCGGACTTCCCGTCCGGTGAAACCGCGTTTTTAAGCGGAAGCTGTTCTGAAACTGAAGTTTCAGAACAGCTATAATATTCCTTCTTATGCATCAAGGCCATTCCATCCATCCTTGCCGTTCGCGTTTATTCGCGGTTTCATAGTAAAAATCCTTTTCCCCGTCAATAGCGATCAATCCGGGTTTTGGAACAGCCTCAGTATACCCGGTAGACGCCGCACTTGAGATAGCAGGATTCCCCGTAGCCGATAAGGACCGGATGATCCGGTGTTTGGGAGCGGAATTCCAGCAACGCGAGCCGGCGGCCCGCGTCGGCGGCGGCTTCAGCGATGAGGCGTTTGAAGCGCTCCGCTTCCAGGGCATGGCTACAGGAACAGCTTATCAGTATGCCCCCGGGAAGGAGCAGCTTGATGGCCCGAAGGTTGATCTCCTTGTATCCCCGCAGGGCGCCTTCCAGGGCGGACCGCCGCTTCGCAAAGGCCGGAGGGTCCAAGATAACGCCGCTGAAGCGCTCTTTTTTCCGCTCAAAGTCCCGGAGCAGGCCGAAGATATCCGCCTCCATTGGACTAATCTGGTCTTCCAGGGCATTCAGCGCCCTGTTGCGGCGCAGTCCTTCCAGCGCGGCGGCGGAACTATCCGCCGCGATAAGCCGGAGATCAGGCCCGCCGTACCGGGCCGCGTGCAAGGCAAACCCCCCGGTATAGGTATAGCAGTCCAAAACCCGGCACTCCCGGCCTGGACTTCTCGCGGCAAGATTTCCCAGAACCCTTGCGGCCTGTAGACGGTTCTCCCGCTGATCCAGGTAATGGCCGGTTTTCTGCCCTTCCTCCAGGCGCAGGCAGAAGATAAGGCCGTTTTCAAAGATACCGATTCCCCCAGGGGGAAGGCTTCCCTTGATGATCCCTTCACGGGGCCGCAGGCCCTCCAATTCCCGGACCGGGGCGCTGGATTTTTCTATGATTCCCTGGGGAAGGCCCAAGGGTCCGGCAAAGCCAAAGGCGTCCCGTTCCAAAACCTCCGCCGCCGCCGCGATAATTTCTTCCCGCCGGATATCCATGCCATAGGCGAGCAGCTGTATAGAAAGCCAGGAACCGGGAGGCCCCAGGACGCGGAGGGCCGCGTCAAAGGCCCAGGGGCGTTCTGGCAGGGACCGTTCCAAGTCTTCTAAGGGCCAGCCCGTATAGCGGTCGATGATAAGGCCGGGCAGAAAGTCCGCCTCGGCAAAGACCATCCGCGCTGATGTTTGCCGGAGATCGATGCCCGCCGCGAACCGGCGTTCCAGGGCCTCCCGGAAGCGGCGCTTAAAAAAGCCCCTGTCCAGACCTTCCTTGGAAGGGCTGTATATCCGGGCGAGTATCCGGGAATGGGGGTTTACCAAGGCCCTGCCCAGGTATGTCCGCTGGGCGCTCTCCACATCCGCGATCTCCCCGGCTTCCAAAACGGCGGCTGCGGGCGTTGCGGTACGAGGGGGAGGGGAGGAGAGAATCTGGTCCGCCTCGACAGCATAGACCCAGGGATGGCCCCGGATAATCCGCGTTTCTTCCCCGGGCTTCAGGATAATCCGTTTCATCCGCCCAGGGTAGCATAGATCAGGGGGAATAGGCAGGGGCGGGCGGGCGGCATATTGCCCCAAGAGCCGGTAACAGCGCAACCGGTTAAAGCAAAACAGCGCCTCCAGCCCATAGAGTAGTATCGCCGCGTTGCGGCTGGGCGCGTATTCGCGTTATGTTCTATAAAAGTAAGGCGGGAAGGGCCTGTTATGAGGAGCCTCGTATGGGAGAAGCAAGGGAAACGAGTACCCTGGTGAACTTGAAAGCTGTTTTCAAGCCGGGCGGTAGGATTATCAAAATTGATGGGGGTATGGACTAATGACCACTATGACAGCGGAAGAGGCTGCGGAGGCCGGGAAGGACTTGGATTTTGCCAAGGTCTGGGCGGCAATGATGAAAACCGATGAGCGGTTGGACAAACTCTTCAAGGATATAGCCAATAGGCAGGCGAAAACCGGTGAGATGCTTAAGGAGAACCAAAGATTGGCTGCTGAGGGCCGGCGGGAGACCGCCGGGCTGCGGAAAGTGGCAGCCGAGACCAGCAGGAAGGTGGATAAGGTCTCGGAGAATCTTGGCGGCATAGGGAACACCGTGGGAAAACTGATAGAGGCGATGTTTTCCGCGGAGCTGTGGAAAAAATTCCATGAGCGCGGTTTTAAGTTTACCCGGGGCCACCGCCTCACGTTTTGGGAGGGGGAAAATCCTCTTGGGGAAGTGGATTCTTTTCTGGAGAACGGCGAATACACCATGGCAGTGGAAATTAAGACTGAATTGTTCATTGAAGATGTGAACGAGCACATAGAGCGAATGGGGAAACTGCGGCATTACATGGATGAACATCAGGACAAACGGAAACTCATAGGGGCTGTTGCCGGAGGGGTGGCGGCGAAGAATGTTACCCGGTACGCCCAGAAGAAAGAATTATTTGCGCTGGTTCAATCCGGCGGTTCGATAGCCATTGCGGAAACGCCGGAAGGCTTTGTTCCCAAGGAATGGTAACCCGGGACGGTTCAAACCCGGTTGTTTATCCCATATAGGACTGCATCCTGACCAAAACCGTTCATTTTATTCCCTTGGGGTAAATACCCCGCTCCTTGGGGCGGGGATTTTTTATAGCCTGCAAGGACTCTTTTCCATCCATAAAATTTGAATATAGCCTAATATACGGATAGGTCAATTGCCCTTGGCGTAGGGCGCGGTTTGACTTTACGGAGTTTGCTTCGCAAACTCCAGCCGGGGGTGAGTACCGGAGTTGGCCTTTACCATTCGCGGGGGTGGTAGATTCCTTCGGGGGCCGTGATAGTAAAGGTCTCGCCGGATGGCTCAATCACATAGAATCCGTTTTTCAGGGCGTATATCTTTTCACTCTGGTTGAAAACCACTCCCGCCATAGCGCCTAAGTATACCCGCTTGTCGTTGTGCAGGTTCGCGTACACCCGCAGTTTTTCCATCCGTTCTATGTGGTCGTTGATGTCGTCATTGCTGGGCTTGGTCTTGATTTCCACAGCCATGACCTTATCGCCGTTTTCCAGAAAGGCGTCAACTTCGGTGAATATGTTATGTGTTTTGTTTGCGATTTTGGTGCGGTTTGCCTTGGTAAAGGTAAAGCCCAGTTCCTCAAATTTTGCCAGCAAGTTGGGGATAATCATATATTCAACCACTTCGCCGAAGCGGTTAGTAAGGCTGCCCATCCGCTTGTTGGTTTCCTTCATCTGTTTATCGGTTTCCGCTTGGCGTAGGGCGTTTTCCTTTATCAGTCTGTCGGTTTCCGCTTGGCGCAAGGCGTTTTCCTTCATCTGTTTATCGGTTTCCTTTATCAGTCTGTCGGTTTCCGCTTGGCGTAAGGCGTTTTCCTTCAACTGCTTATCGGTTTCCGCTTGGCGTAGGGCGATTTCTTCATGTTTTTGGCCTACCCGGTCAAGGGTGAGGTTGGTTTTCTGAAGGATTGCCCAGACTTCCTCAACACTCAGTACATGGTCTATAGTTTTTGTTATTTCCATGCCTTGAATATACTAAACCAACGAATTCTCGTAAAGCCTTCCCGGGTCAAACCTCGCGGGTTTGTGACCTTACAGAGTTTGCTTCGCAAACCCTGTGGGGGTACGGCGTAACAACGAACGCCGTAGGAGGGAGGCTTCCCACTATCAACAACTTAAGGGGGGACCGGGGGGCCTTTCGGCCTCCCGGCGGGGGGCGTTACGGGGGGCAGCGCCCCCCGTTGAGGGGGGTACGGCGCAATGAAATGCGCCGTAGGGGGGAGACTTCCCCCCTCATGATTAAAAGCTTTGTCTTTGTCCGGCGTTTTTGTGGTATGCTGGTAAGGCCGGAGGGACGGATGGCAAAAAAGGGTTACGGGATTACTCCCTGGGGGGCCTGGTTTATTGAGGTGCTTGATAGCTACGAGATGGGGGCGCGGCTGGACCGGGGAAGGAGTTATGCCAATACGGGTAAGGTGCTTTCCCTGGACATGACCGAGGGGAAGGCCAGGGCCAAGGTTAAGGGAAACTACCAGCCTTTTTACCAGGTGGTGATTGATTTTCCGGTTTTGCCGGAGCGGGAAAAGGTGTACCGTATGATCGAGGAGGACCCGGCCCTGCTTGCCCGGATTGCCGGGGGGGAGCTGCCGGAGGAATTTCTTGTCCGCCTGAAAGTCGCGGGGATTGATCTTATTCCCCGGCGCTGGGGGGATATGAAGCGGTCCTGTTCCTGTCCCGACTGGGGGGACCCCTGCAAGCACCAGGCGGCGCTGTACTACATTATTGCCCGGGAGGTGGACGCGGACCCAAGGGTTTTGTTCCGGCTCCGGGGCATGGACCTGGAGGCTCGTTTTGGCCGTTCCGTGGCCTTGAGTCTTCCCGCGCCCTTTGTTGTTACCGAAGCCCCGGCGGGTCCTGGGGCGGGGGAAATTCCCGGGCCGCCGGAACTGGGGGAGATTCCCCATTGCGCTGAACTTATTACCTCCCTGCTGCCGCCGAATCCGCCCTTCTCTGACCGGGACTTTAGCTTTACCCTGGCGGAGTTTTACCACCGGGCGGCCGGTTTTGAGTTCTGGGAAGGCGAAGGGGAGAGTCTGGAACACCGCTTTTCCCGTTCCCGCTGGGCGGTGATCTGCGCGGATCCGGGGCCGGGGGCGGAGCCGGTACTGGAAGAAACGGATGTGCTGGGGAAGCGGGTCCGGCATTCCCTTTTTGAGGCCTACCAGCAGTTCGCGCAATTTTCTTCCGGCGAGGGCGGGGCGGAGTACGGTTTTCTTTTTTACCTTTTCAAGTTCCTCAATCTGGTTATCCGTTCCTGCGCCTTTATTCCCTTTGTGTTTCTGCGGGAGGGGGTTTTACGCATAGTCTGGAAGCCCTACGAGACCCTGCCCCAGATTGCCGGGACTCTGGCCGCCCTGGCCGTCCTGGAGCCGGGGATGCTGGCCCTGGATACGGCCAAGGGGTCCAGGGGGCGGGCGGTCAAGGGGGCAAAGGGAGCCAAGGCCAAGGGAGCCAAGGAGTCCAAGGCTAAGGGCGAAAGCGGCGCGGCGAAAAATACCGGAGTCAAGGCATCGGGCAGGAGCGTGGTGGAGCTGCTTTCCTCGGCGTTTCTGGGGGAATGGGTTAAACGGAACTATTTTGCCCGCCAACATGGCGGCCGCCAGCAGAGCGGGGGAAGCCAGGATTACCGGGACCTGGTGGATATGTTTTTCCAGGGCGCGGAGATGGAGGCCGCTTCCCCTGCCCTGCGGAGCCTGCCCGCGGCCATAGACCGCTGGCTTTCGGTGCTGCACATAGACTTTGCGGCCTGGAAATACCGGCTGACAATCAAAACCATGGCGTCCTCTGATGACAGCTACAATCTTTCCATGGATGTGCTGTTCCAGGAGGGGGATAAAACGGTAAAGGTTCCCCTTTCGAAGATCGGGAAGGCCCAAAAACCGGGGAAGCCTGAAAAGCCGGGGAAAAAGGCCGCCGGGGCGCTGCCCGCTTCGCCCCTGGACTTGCTCCGGGCCCCCACTGCCCTTTCCAACTATCTTCCGGAGCTCCGTTCCCTCATGGTTCACCGGGCCGTGGAGCTTTCCGAAGCCCGGCTCGGGGCGTTTCTTGATTCCGCCTCCCCCCTTTTGAGCCGTTTGGGTATCCAGGTGGATCTTCCCAAGGCCCTGAGCCGGGAACTGAAACCCCGGCTGGTCCTGAAAAGCTCCGGCAAGGCCGGCGGGGCCCTGGTAAGCTACTTAAACCTGGACACTCTTTTGGACTGGGAATGGCAGGTTGCCCTGGGGGACCAGGTGATGAACCTTAAAGAATTTCAAAAACTCCTCCGGGAGAAAAGGGCCCTGGTCCGCTTTAAGGACGGCTTTGTCCGGATAAACCCGGAAGAGCTGGCCAAGCTCCTTAAAAAAGCCCAGGGGACGCGGCCCGACGCCAAGGATTTTCTTAAAGCCCACTTTGCCGGGGATACCATACTGTCCTTTGACGCCCAGAAGCTGCTCCAGGGCCTTTTTGAGGAACGCCGCTTTCCCCCGCCCCAGGCCCTGAAAGCGGAACTGCGCTCATACCAGAAGCGGGGCTATAACTGGGCATGCTCCCTCCTCATGGCGGGGTTTGGCTGCGTTCTGGCGGACGACATGGGCCTGGGGAAAACCGTGCAGGCCATAGCGGTTCTGCTCCGGCTTAAAGAGGAAGGGCTTTTGGAAGAAGGCTGCCTGGTTATCGCCCCCGCGGCGCTGCTGGAGAACTGGGAACGGGAACTGGGCCGCTTCGCCCCTGCCCTGAAAATAGTCCGCTACCACGGCGCGGGACGGAAGCTGGACAAAAAGGCAAGGGATGTGTTTCTTACCACCTATCAAACCGCGGTCCGGGACGAGAAGAAACTGGAAACCGAAACCTTCTCCCTGCTCATCGTGGACGAGGCCCACCTTATGAAAAACGCCGAAACCCGGATGTCCCAGACCGTAAAAAAATTAAAGCCCCAGTTCCGGCTGGCCCTTTCGGGGACCCCCGTGGAAAACCGCCTGGAAGACCTCCGCTCCCTCTTTGACTTTATCCTTCCCGGCTACCTGGGAAGCCCCGGGGAATTCAAGCACCAGTACCGCGTCCCCATCGAGATGCTGCGGAACAAGGAAAAGGCCGAAGCCCTGCAAAGGATCACCGCCCCCTTCCTCCTCAGGCGGCTTAAAACCGATAAGACCATTATCAAGGACCTGCCGGACAAAATCGTAAGCAACGAGTACGCGGCCCTGGAAAAAGAACAGGCCGCCCTGTATGAGGGAATAGTCAGCGAACTCATAGCAAAATCCGAAGCCCTGGAAACGGAAAGCAAAAACCGCGCGGTCATGGTGCTGTCCCTGCTCACCAGCCTGAAACAGATATGCGATCACCCCAGGGTCTATGACAAGGAAAGCCCGCCGGCCTCGCGGCTATCGGGGAAGGCCCAACTCCTCATGACCCTGCTGGAAGAAATCCTCTCAGGCGGGGAGAAGGCCCTTATCTTTAGCCAGTATGTGGAGGCCCTGGACTGCCTTTCCCTCATGATCACCGGGGAACTGGGCGAACCGGTCCAGGTCTACCACGGCGGCATGAGCCAAAAAGCCCGGTCCGAAACCATAGCCCGCTTCCAGAACGAAAGCGCCGCCCGGCTGCTCCTGGTCAGCCTCAAAGCCGGCGGCCTGGGCCTCAACCTCACCGCTGCCAGCCGGGTAATCCACTACGACCTCTGGTACAACCCCGCAACAGAAAACCAGGCCACGGACCGCGCCTTCCGGATAGGCCAAAAACGCAACGTCTTTGTCCACCGCCTCATCACCCGGAACAGCTTCGAGGAAAAAATCGACGCCATGCTCTCCAGCAAAAAAGAACTGGCCGATATGACCGTCTCCTCCGGCGAATCCTGG
>JAITHL010000094.1 GCA_031279975.1 Treponema sp.
GCCGAAACGCTCTCCCAGTGACGGACCGCCGGGAGTTAAAACCATCTGGTTAGGCTTGCAAAAGCTTTATACCCTATTTGACTACCGCGATATGTTCAACTTTGTAGGGCAAGTTTAGCTTTAAGGGGGCTTCCTCAAGCCACCGGCTATGCCGGTGGTACTTGACTACAAGCACTTTAGGAAAGTTGTCATAAAGAACCTATCATTTACGATCAAAATTCAAATTAGGTTGAAAATGACAAACATTAGAGAAGTTTTGGCGGGAAATTTACGGAAATTCCGGCAGGATCGGGGCTGGAGCCAGGCCACCTTAGCCGAAAAAACAGGCGCTTCACCCCATTATATAGGAATGTTGGAGAATCAAAACAAGTTTCCTTCATCAGAAATGATTCAAAAACTGGCTTCCGCCCTGAAAATCGACCCAACAGAACTCTTTAGCAAGGAAATTGACCCCCAAAACAGTGTAAAAAACTCCCAAAAGGCGGCTTTGGAGACGGTTGGAATGGCGGTAAACCGCATATTGACTAAATTTATCTCTGATGAGATACAAAAAATTGATGATGAAGACAGTGAAAAGGGCATTATTGTATAAAATTTGCATCAAAACGCCCCACAGCGAGAACAACGCACGACAGAGGGAAGCAGACGAGCCACACAGGGGCGCAACCGCGCCGCACAGGAGAACCCCTGCGCCACACAGGGGCCCCCCGCACACCGCAGGGGGGCAGACGAGCCATGCGGAGGCGCAGACGCCCCGCGCGAAGGCGAAGCGGGGAATGTGAATCGCGGTTTAGTTCACCACAATACCCTCGCCGGCCCAAAACTTGCCACCCCGCCGGTCATATTCGCGTTGACCGGCGGGACAGATTCCGTGTCTGCCGCTTATTCTTTTGTACCAGTCCAAAAACCCCCGTCATCCCAGGTCCAGGTAATATTTTTCCCTGATATTTTATACTTACCGGACAGCGTGACATAAATATCGCCATCTTCATCAAGTTTGGACACGGTAAGAACGCCGTTTTCCACCGTCCAGATTACCGGGCGATCCCAGGAGTTCTCGGCGAAATCCCTTCCGGTTCCATCCTCCGCTAAGATTAATTGCACCCCGTTATTCGCTGTCCATGTGCCCACAAGCGCCGCTTTCCCGCCGCCGCCGCAAGCGGCCAGCCCGATAGCGATTACCGCCCCCATGGCGATAGCGCGAAGCCAAAGGCTTCGCGTCTTCAAAAGTTTTGTCGCGGTCTTCATAAGACCCCCTTAAAATGTCCGGCTTGAAGACCGGACGATGTTTTTGCAGTTTGGCTTTGCCAAACTGCGAGGCGTTTGCAAAGCAAACGCCCTACCGCCCATGTTCCCGCCCACAGGCGGGTATAAAAATGCCGGGAAAGCCCCGCGGGAAGCCTGGCCCGGCAAATTTGCCTCAAAACGTATAAAAATCATAATTTTCACGGCGGTTTCCGGGAAAAACGCCCTAAACCCTACAGTAGATATAGTATAGTCTGTAGTATAGGTAGTTTGTCAAGCGGGGGGGAACCGGTAGTATTACATTACAGGTAGTATATGGCAGGGTTGCGCGAGCTTTTAGCGAAAAATTTGAAGGAAAAACGCCGGAATCGCGGTTTGACTCAGGCTGAACTGGCCGAAAAGGCCGGTGTGTCAACGCATCATATCGGCATACTGGAAATTGCCCGCAGCTTCCCTACCCTGGACTTGGTAGAACGCATAGCCGCCGCTCTGGACATTGAAATCTATGAACTGTTTGTTGACCCCCATTCCCCGCGGGAAGAATTGGAAAAACTGCGTCAGACTATTGTTGAAGAAATCAAGCAGACCGTTGCCGAATCCATAGCAAAGGGCTTCGCCGATCAGTGCAAGAAGTAACGCCCCCGCCCCCTTGTTTCATTCGCCCGTCCGGTATGTTACCGGACAGGTGTTTTTGAAACCCCATGGACGGGCTGTAGACCGTCCGCGGGCGGCTGGCAAGGTTTTGCCGCCGACGCGCGCTTGCCGCATCCCGGAAGCCTCTTGAGCTTGCCGGGGCTTGAGACGCCTGGGCCGGACAGAACGGCGCGTTTAGTATTGCGCGGGGCAAGCGCGCCCGGGGGTTGGGCGGATTGCCAACAGCTACACCCCAGCCTTTATTCTAATAACCACCAGTTCAGGCGGATTGTATATCCGGGGGATGAAGGGATTAACCGCAAGCCCCCGGCTTATTATAAGCGTTGTTTTTCCAAGCCGGTACAGCCCGCCCGCGTATTTTGGGAAAAAGCCCTGGTTGGGGGCATAAAGGCCGTTCAGTATGCCCGGAATACGTACCTGTCCCCCATGGGTATGCCCGGAAACAACCAGATCAAAGTTGTAGCGCCGGTACAGTTCAATATATTCCGGCCTATGGGCGGCGAGTATCTTGAAACCCCTCATGCCGTCAAGTTCCCGAAAGGCCCGTTCCATTGCCGCGCCTTGATTATACGCTGAATCGTCATACCGTGCTTTACACGGGTCTTCGGTTCCGGCCGCAATAACACCGCCGCCGGGCAGCTTCAGCGCGACATACTCATCTGAAAGAATACGGACTTGAAACGACGCAAGCGCGGCGCGGATACGCTCAATATCCCCGCTCCGGTATTCGTGGTTCCCAGTTACATAAAACAGGGGAGCCCGTCCGGCAATGCGTTCCAGAAGCAGAACAGCGCCGGCGCGCGCGATACGGCTGTCAAATATATCGCCCGTAAGCAGAATAATATCCGGCTCCGCCTGTGTTATTGCTTTAACCAGCGGCTCCTGATCCGCCGCGAACACGGCGCTGTGCAGGTCCGAAATCAGCACAACCGTAAGGCCGCCGCCCGGCTCAAAGGCGGGCGTTTCAAGCGTATATTCCACGGTATGCGCCGCGCAGCCTGAAAAAAACAGCCCCCGCGACGCGCGCTTCATGGATGGGTTCACTTCCCGCTCCCTCCAGACCGGCGATAGCGCGGACAGCGCGCGCTATGCCGCGCCGCCCCTAGGGAAGCGCTGATTGCGGGCCTTCGGTCCGGCGTCAAGTTAATCAGCGTTGCCATAAGGAAGCGGTGATTTATTCGGGCCTTTTAGCCAGGCCCGCTGATTAACGCTGATTGCCGGTAACAAAACCCCGCTAATCGGTGAAAATCCGCGCAATCAGCGGGCCCTTTTGATAATGCCGAATCGGACCTTCGGTCCGCAATCAGCGGTTCCCTAGGAAGAAGCGCGCATCGTGGCGGCCCTAAGCCGCGTCTTTGCCCGCTGGAGGTTGGCCCGGACCGTATCAGCCTCAAAGTGAAACAGCTGGGATGCAAGCTGTTCCTCAGCCCGTTTTTTCGCGGCTAAGGCCCGCTCCCGGTCTATCTCCTCAGGCCATTCGGCGGCGTCTGCCATCAATACGGTCCTATGGCCGGAAACCTCCAATATGCCCTCGGTGGTAAACGCGGTCTTCCAGACCCCGCCCTTGGTCTTGATCTTTAAAAGCCCCGTAAGCACCGGGGCGGTAAAAAAAGCGTGATCCGCCAAGACCCCGATCTCGCCGTCCAGGAGCGTAACTACCAGGGCCTCCACCGCCCCGGCAAAAAACAGCCGGTAGGGGGTATGCGCTTCAAAGGTAAAGAGCTTTGCCATAGGCCCTAGGTTTTCTCCTTTTCCAGCACATCTTCAATGCCCCCGGCCATAAAAAAGGCCTGTTCGGAAATCCCGTCGCATTCCCCGTCAAGGATCATCTTAAAGCTCCGCACCGTGTCCTTAACCGGCACATAGCGCCCGCTTATGCCGGTGTACCGCTCGGCCACAAAAAAGGGCTGGCTGAAAAAACGCTGTATCTTCCGGGCCCGGGATACGGTGAGTTTATCCTCCAGGGAAAGCTCGTCCATCCCCAGTATGGCGATAATATCCTGTAGTTCCTTGTACCGCTGGAGGGTCTGCAAACACCGCTGGGCGGTCTGATAATGCTCCTCCCCCACTATGGCGCTGTCCAGAATCCGGGAACTGGAGGCCAAGGGGTCCACCGAAGGGTATATGCCCAGTTCCACAATCTTCCGGGATAACACGGTGGTAGCGTCCAGATGGGCAAAGGTCGTGGCCGGAGCGGGGTCGGTAATGTCGTCCGCGGGAACATAGACCGCCTGTACGCTGGTAATGGAGCCCCGGGAGGTGCTGGCGATCCGTTCTTGCAGGGCGCCCATTTCATTGGCCAAGGTGGGCTGATACCCCACCGCGCTGGGAATGCGGCCTAACAGGGCGGATACCTCCGCGCCGGCCTGGATAAACCGGAAGATATTATCGATAAAGAGCAGCACATCCTGGCCGCCCTGATCCCGGAAGTGTTCCGCCATGGTTAAGCCCGACAGGGCAACCCGCATCCGGGCGCCCGGGGGTTCGTTCATCTGGCCGAATACCAGGGCGGTCTTCCCAATAACCCCCGATTCGTTCATCTCCTTCCAGAGGTCCGCCCCCTCCCGGGACCGCTCCCCGACCCCGGCAAACACCGAGTAGCCCGCGTGTTCGGTGGCGATATTCCGGATCAGTTCCATGATCACCACGGTCTTCCCCACCCCCGCGCCGCCGAAAAGCCCGATCTTCCCCCCCTTGGCATAGGGGGCGATGAGATCGATCACCTTAATGCCCGTTTCAAAGACCTCAGCCGCGGGCCGCTGTTCCTCAAAACTGGGCGGCCCCCGGTGTATGGAGGCGTAGGCGCCGGCCTGAAAAGCGCCCTTACCGTCAATGGGCTGTCCGGTTACGCTGAACATGCGGCCCAACACCGCTTCCCCCACTGGCGCCCGGATAGGAAAGCCTGTATCGGCGGCCTCCATGCCCCGGGCCAGGCCCTCGGTGGCCGCCATGGCGACGCAGCGCACCCGGTTGTCCCCGATATGCTGCAACACCTCCAGCGTTACCGCCCGCTCCCCCTGCCGCACCTCCAGGGCGTTCAGAATCGGGGGAACCTGGTTCTGTTCAAACCGCGCGTCCACCACCGGGCCGGTTATCTGGGTTATCACTCCTGTATTCGCCATTGCGCATCCTCGTTTTATTTAGAGCTGTGTAGTACCTTCAATTATGAACGGGGTTGCCACCCAACCGCTTGAGCGCCAAGGCCCCTAGGGCAACGCTGATTAACTTGACGCTAATCAGCGTTACCCTCTGCATTTGCTCATTTCATTACGCAAATGCGGGTAAGAAACACTGATTAAATCCTCGATTGGATTTAATCAGTGTTTCCCTAGG
>JAITHL010000224.1 GCA_031279975.1 Treponema sp.
AGGCCCCCCGGTCCCCCCTTAAGTTGTTGACAGCGGGGAAGCCCCCCGGTATAAACAATTTGCCGGCTTGGCAAACAAGTCTCTTGATTGTCCCTGGCTGTTAGGGTATGCTGGTTCCCATGGCGTTACGAGGCGGCGGTTTGATTTCATTCCGGGATTTTATACCCCGGACCTTTGAATTTCTCTTAAAGAAAGAACCCTATTCCCCGCGGTCCCTGGGAAAAGATTGCATCGCGGGCCTTACGGTGGGGGTGGTCGCCCTGCCGCTGGCCATGGCCTTTAGCATAGCCGCCGGGGGCAGCCCGGCCCAAGGGCTGTATACCGCGATATTGGCGGGTTTTTTTATCAGCCTGCTGGGGGGAAGCCGGTATCAGATCGGCGGCCCCACCGGCGCTTTTGTGGTGATCATCTTCGGGGTTATTTCCCGCCATGGCATGGAGGGGCTCGTCATGGCCACCCTGCTGGCGGGGATCATGCTGGTGATCATGGGCTTTTCCGGCTTAGGCCGGCTGGTCAAATTCATCCCCTACCCGGTAACCGCCGGTTTTACCGCCGGCATCGCCCTGATTATCTTTTCCCAGCAGATCAAGGATTTTTTCGGATTAACCATAGAAGCGGCATCCCCGGAATTCATAGCAATCTGGGCGGGCTACCTCAAGGCCATGCCGGGCTTCCGGGGGGCGGCCTTGGGGATCGGCCTGGGGACCATAGGGGTCATACTCCTGGTCCGGCGCTTTATCCCCCGCATCCCCGGACCGGTGGCCGGCGTCGCGGCGGCCACGGCGCTCTGCGCCGCGCTGGGGCTGCCGGTGGATACCATAGGCAGCCGCTTCGGCGGCATCCCCCAGAGCCTGCCCCGCCTGGCCCTGCCGGTTTTTCATTGGAACCTGATCCGGGACGTTCTCCAGGACAGCTTCACCATCGCCTTGTTGGCGGCCATAGAATCCCTCCTCTCCGCGGTGGTAGCCGACGGGATGACCGGGGACCGGCATAAGGCCAACATGGAACTGGTCGGCCAGGGGGTGGGCAATATGGCCGCCGCCCTCTTCGGCGGCATCCCCGCCACCGGCGCTATTGCCCGGACCGCCACCAACATCAAGGCCGGAGCGGTAAGCCCCGTGGCGGGAATTATCCACGCCCTTACCCTGGTACTCTTCATCCTCTTCCTAGCGCCCCTGGCTTCGGCCATACCCCTGGCAAGCCTTTCGGCGGTCCTCATAGTAGTGGCCTGGGATATGAGTAATGTACAGCGCTTTATCAGGATTCTCTTCCGCTCCCCCAAAAGCGACGCCCTGGTCCTGGTAACAACCTTTGCGCTGACCGTACTGGTGGACCTGACCTTTGCCGTGGAAGCGGGGGTCATACTGGCGGTCTTCCTTTTTATGCGGCGCATGGTGGAAGTGGCGGGGGTCAAACAGGAGGAAAGCGGCCTGGTCCCGGACCTGGTATCCGGCTCCCGGTCCGGCACGGACGAGCGGCCCCGGCACAACGGGCATATCGAGGTGTATGAGATCGCCGGCCCCTTTTTTTTCGGCGTGGCGGATTCCCTCCAGAACACCATCCTCCAGGCGGCGCGGAAACCCCATGCCTTTGTGCTGCGGATGCGGGATGTCCCCGCCATTGATTCCACCGGGCTTTCCGCCCTGGAATCCTTTATAAGCCAGTGCAAACGGAACAAGATAACCCTGATCCTCAGCGAAATTAAGGAGCGGCCCTATAAAGTCCTGGTAAAATCGGGCCTTGTAGAGGAAATCGGCGCTTCCAACATCAAGGATACCCTGGAAGCGGCTATCGCCGCCGCCGAAACAAGCCTGCCGGCGGCAAACAGCGCTCTTTGAGGGGGCTGTTTAAGAGGGCTTGACAATTTGCTATTTAGAGTCTGTCTATAATGTGTCCACTATAGACAGACTCTATTTAATTCGGGATATGGCTAAGGGTATTACAGATTTCCGGGAATTAAATCAGAGGCGTGTTTCTCAAATAGCAAAAGATTTAAATGGCAGACCAAGAAAAACTTTTGACTTTCGCGCGCCAAAAGAAGTATTAGTTATGTTGCGTTAGGAATTACCGAGTACCGAGAATAAAGAACATATTGTAACAGCCGTTACACAATAATAAGAACAATCATTTTTTTCATCTGTCCGCCCCTTTATTATCTTGTGAGCCGCAGGTTCCTAAAAATACACTATTCTTGTCAAAACCGCGCATTGCCGCGTTTTGCCCCCTCAACGGGGGCGCTGCCCCCGCAGAGGGGGTCATGTCCGCAGAGCAGACACGCGACTTCCCCCGCTAATCTCTTAAGTTGTTGACAGTGCCCCCGGTCCCCCCGGTTATGGGGGCGGATTGTTGTCAAGTTGTTAGCGTTACCGTTTAACCGGATTCTTCCAAACCTGGCTTTCCTCAAAGCCCTGGATGGATTTGATGATAGAAAGCCAGTAATCCGCCTCGCTGGAGGAAGTATAAGGGCCGACCCGGACCCGGTAGTAGGTTTTTGCGTCCACCTCCCGGTTTTCAATAATCGCGGTGATCCCCTTGGCGGTTAAGCGTTCTTTAGCGCTGTCCGCCCGGACCTTGGTGGAAAAGGAACCGGTCTGGACCCAGTAGGTATCATAGGGTTTGCCCTGGGTCTGGGCCGGGGGCTTGGCAGCCGGCGCTTGTTGGACCGGCGGTTTTACCGCCGCAACCGCCGCGGGGGGCTTTGCCGCCGCAGGAACCGGGGCGGGTTTCTGAGCCGCCTGCCGGTGGGCGGTAGGACTGGAGCTTCGCCCGCTTGGGGCGGCGTCGGGGACCGCGGCGGTTATGGGCCGGGGTACGTTGATGACCACCGTACTGGTATCTCCCTTGCCGTTCTCTACCACAACCGGCTGATTGGGTATATCGCCGTTAATATAAAAATTATTCTCCTGAATGGCCGCGGCGGGAGCGGAAGGGGGAACCTGGAGCCCCTGATACCCGCCGGAGTTGCGCACCATTTCCGAGGGATCAACCGAAGCCGGCTGGGTTTGAATATGTTCAAAAGGCGCCGTTCCCTGGGCGTTTCCCGGTCCCGGCCCGCCAAACCCGCTTGAACTGGCGGAACCGGAGTTTAGGCTGCCCGCCGTTCCCGCCGGTATAGGCCGGACGGTCCGGGCGGACTGAACCGGCGCGGGGCTTCTTGGGGTAAAGACCAATATGGCCGCCCCAATCACAATGACTAAAAATACGCCGACGGAAACCGCCACCAGCAGTAATTTTCTCTTTTCCATAGTAACTGTACCATCCTGATTAAAGTGGGCATCCCTTGGGCCGGACGCCCTTTACCATCCCGGTATTGAGACCGGAGCCGCCCTATCGGAGCGGCTCAAGATAATGCCCCTAAGCCGCCGCTCTAAATTTCTCCTTTGGAGGCGGGAACCCAGGGGGATACACCCAATATTATACATACAGTACATATCGGTTTTTAATCGCATATATTGAGCGTCGAATGGGGCCTGGCTTTTAAACCGGTTGATCAGCGTCCCCCAGGGCAGGCGGTCCCGTTTTTTTGCCCTAAGCAGCCTGAGCCACCAGGGGGCTTTAACGAGGATAACGCAGTCCAAGCGGGGCAGGGCTGAGGAGCGGTGGAGGAGGGCGGCGTTGATGACGCAGGGCCCGGCGGTTTGGGCGTCTATCCAGGCGTCCGTCATGCGGTTTACCGCGGGATGGATGATCCCTTCCAGGTCCGCCAGGTCTTGGGGTCTGCCAAAGACCCGCTTGCCCAGGAGTTTCCGGTCTATGTTCCCGCCGGGGCCCAGGATGGCGGGGCCGAAACGGGCGATGAGCGTTTCCCGTTCGGCCTCGACAACCTGGTGCCCTTGGGTATCCACATCCAGAACCGGCAGCCCCATGGTTTCCAGGATGCGTCCAATATAGTTCTTCCCCGCGCAGTACATCCCCGTCAGGCCGATGATCCGGCGGCTAATGGAAATCTCCCCAGCGCTTCCCGGTTTCCACGCTTACCCGCAGGGGGATGGCGAGGGTTACGGCGTTTTCCATTTCCCGGCGGACCAATTCCGCCGTCTTTTCCGCTTCTTTGGCCGGACATTCCAGGATAAGCTCGTCGTGAACCTGGAGCAGGAGCTTGGCGGGGCTTTTTTGCGCCTTCAAGGCCCTATCCACATGCAGCATGGCGGTTTTAACAATATCCGCCGCGGAACCTTGTATGGGGGTGTTTACCGCCACCCGTTCCGCGGCGGCCTTTTCGGTCTTGTTCCGGGAATTGATGGCCGGGATATACCGCCGGCGGCCGAAGATGGTGGAGGCGTATCCGGTTTCTTCGGTCTTTTGGATCAGGGCGTCCATTAAAAGCCGGACCCCCGCATAGGTCTTAAAATAGGCCGCGATAAAGGCAGCCGCTTCGGTGCGGCTTATGCCCAATTCATTGGAAAGCCGGAAGGCGCTCATCCCGTACATGACCCCAAAATTGATGGTCTTGGCGATCCGCCGCTGTTCCGGCTGTACGCGCTCTTCAGGGATACCAAAGATGAGGGCCGCGGTCCGGGCATGGACATCCGTTCCTTCCTGGAACGCGGCCAGCAGGTTCGCGTCTCCGGAAAGATGCGTTAAGAGGGCCAGTTCTATCTGGCTGTAGTCCGCGGATATGAGGAGCTGGCCCTTTTCAGCGATAAAGGCTTCCCGGATGCGGCGGCCCTCCTCATCCCGGATGGGGATATTCTGTAAATTGGGCTCCCGGCTGGAAAGCCTGCCGGTGGCCGTGCCGGTTTGCATAAAGTTGGTATGAAGCCGGCCCTGGGAATCCGCCAGGCCCGCCAGGGAATCCACATAGGTGGATTTGAGCTTGGCCAGGGTCCGGTACCGCAGGATCAGGGCCGGCGCCGGGTCTTCCCGGGCCAGTTCTTGCAAAACCTCCACGTCCGTGGAAAACCCGGTTTTCGTCTTCTTGCCGGGCTTGAGTTTTCGTTCGGTAAAAAGCACTTCCTGGAGCTGTTTAGGGGAACCGAGGTTGAACGCATGGCCCACCAATTGGTAGGCCCGCTCCTGGATGGTTCCCATTTCTTGCCATAGCTCGGCGCCGTAGGATATGAGGGCCTGGGGTTCGATTTTAATGCCCGCCCCTTCCATCTCGGCCAGCAGGGGGAGCAGGGGCATTTCCAGGTCCAGGAAGAGCCCCAGGGATTCCGCGCTTTGGAGCCGGCCTTCCAAGTGCCGCCGCATCCGCAGGGTAAGGTCCGCGTCTTCGGCGGAATACCGGGTGGCGGTTTCCAGGTCCACCTGATCAAAGGCGCTCCCCTTGGGAACAACGGCGTCATAGGCTAGGGGGGTATACCCGAAATAAAATACCGCCAGGGAATCCAGGGCATAGTTATTCCGTTCCGGATCGTCAATCCAGGCGGCTACCATCGTATCCCATATCTTGCAGTTCCAGGGGGGGATGCCCCACCCGCGGGAAACCTTGTAATCATACTTGGCGTTATGGGCCGCGACGGTGAACTTCGGGTCCGCCACCAGGGACGCGAGCATGGCCCGTACTTGGTTAGGGTCCAGAAAGGGGAAGCCCTTGGGGTCCGCTGGATTGTGATGGGCGGCCACCGGAACATAGTAGGCTTCCTTGGGCTCAAGGGCCAGGGAAATACCAATAGGCCGGGCGTTCCAGGCATCCAGGGAATCGGTCTCAAAGTCCAGCGCCGCAAACCCCTGTTCCCGCGCCCGGTTGAAAAGGGCCGCCAGTTCTTCCATTGTTAGAATGGCCCGGTAGTTTCCCGGTCCTAAGAGGGCCGGGTCCGCCGGGGGCCGGAGGGTTTTTGGGTCTTTGGGTTCCGCTTCCAGCGCCGGGGCCTCTTCCGTTTCCGCCGCGTCCGCCGCGGTTGTCCGGGCCGCCGTCTTGTCCAGGGCCAGGGCGCTTTGGCGCGCGCCCTCCCGAAACAGGACCCGGGCGCCGGCGCTCCGGTCCAGTTGTTCTATGGAAAGCTCGTCAATATGGCGGATGGCAAGGGGGACGTCGGTCCGCAGGGAGATGAGGGTCCGGGAAAAATAGGCGCTTTCGCGGCCTTCCGCCAGTTTTTTCCCCACCGCTCCCTCTATCCCCGCGATGTTTTCATATATCCCGTCCAGGGACCCATAACGGGTCATGAGTTTGATAGCGGTTTTTTCCCCAATTCCCTTTACGCCGGGCACATTATCAGAGCTATCCCCGGTAAGGGAGAGGAGGTCCAGCATCTGCTCCGGCCCCACCCCCCATTCAGCCTTAACCTCGCCGCCGCCGATTTGTTCATAGGCGGGCCCCGCCGCCCCGCCGCCGGAACGCTGGGGCCGCAGTTCCCAGACGCCGTTCCCCACCAGCTGCAATAGGTCCTTATCCGCGGAGAGGATATAACAGGACCGGCCCTCTTCCCGGCAAAGCCGGACCAGGGTGGCGATAAGATCGTCCGCTTCATACCCTTCGCATTGTAAAACCGGCACGCCCAGGGCGCGGAGGGTTTCTTCCACTAAGGGTACCTGATCGTGCAGGTCCTGGGGGGCTTTTTGCCGGGTGGCCTTATACTCCCCATAGAGCTCATGCCGGAAGGTGGGGGTCCGGGAGTCAAATACGGCGGCCAGCCGCCGTACCTTGTCCGGGGGGTCCCTAAAAGGGGCGTCTTCATCGATCAGGCTGATCAAGGCCCGGGCAAACCCAAAGAGGGCGGCGATATTCTGCCCCTTGGGGTTCCGCAAAGGCCGGGATAAAAAGGCAAAATAGAAGCGGTAGATGAGGCCGTATGCGTCAATAAGATAGAGGGGCGGAAGCGCCGCGGCCCGCCCGGTATTGCCCTCTTGGCTGGCAAGTATAGTTTTTTCGTTCTTCATCCCTGGATATCAATAAACGCGGGCTCTTCATTCCGTCCATATATCGACAGCGTATTCCCGGAGGACCGGATAGCGCGCTGGAGCGTTTTAATTTCCCCGCGAAGCTGATCCATACGTTGGGATAGGAGTTCCTTGTTCCGCCTGGTGCGGGATACCGCGTCCTTATGCAGTTCCCCCAAGGCGGCCTTAAGGCTGGAAACCTCCCCGCCAGAGGGCGCCGCCCCCGCGGGAAGCTCCGGGGCGGATACGGGTTTCACTGAGCGGTACATCGCGTCCAGGGGATCCAGGACCCTTTGGATGGCAATAATATCAGCCGCCAGCCGCTCTTCCAGTTCAATATGAACGCTCAGGTCTTCCGCTGTTCCTGTTTCAATAACCTGTCTTTGTTTTTCCAGAACCTCAAGATACTGATGAAACCGGTCCCGCTGGGCCTGTAAGAGTTCCCGGAACCGTTTAAGCACCCTGACCCGCCGGCCCAGCTCTTCGGGGCCCACCGGAACCGCCGCGGGGGGAAAGCCGCGGGCATCCGCGCCGGACGGCGGCAAGGCCGCTGATGCTGTCATGACGCGCTCCTAACCGGCAATATTAACGCCGCTTACCGGGTTTCCCGCGTCTTCCGCGGCGTTCTTGGCGATGATCTCATGCCAGGCGGACCGCAGTTCGTTCAGCATATTCCGCACCGTTACGATCCGCCGGGTGTCTTTGCTGATATTCGACTCCAGGAGCTCCTGATTAAACCAGTTATAGAGGCCGAAAAGATTTTTTGCGATATCCTGTCCTTTTTCAAAATCCAGGGAAACCATGAGTTCGGTAATCACATCCTGGGTTTTTACAATAGCCTTTCCCATTTTTTCAATATTAGCGGGGTCTTTTTTTTCCCCGTTTTTATGCAGGGGCAGCAGTTCCAAACAATAATCCAACTGTTTGATCGCCTCATCATAGAGCATAATGACGAGATTTCCCTGACTGGCGGTTTTTACCCGCGTCTCCCGGTACGCGGACAGCGCATTGGTATATGCCAAAATAATCCTCCATAAACGTTATTGGACCTTAGAATCCAACATAAGTATATTTTTTAGATAATGTCTATCCATAAAAGCCGGTTGCTTTATGGACAGGCCGCGCATTTTCCCGCCTAATGGCCGCGAAAATGCGGTTTTTAAGAAAGTCTGTCTATAATGGGTCCACCCTATAGACAGGCTCTCGGGAACCGCTGATTAAATGAACCTTCGGTCCGCGATCAGCGGTTCCCTCTTATTTTTCCCGTTTTTCTATGGAAAACCGCGAAAAATCACCTTAAAGCAACGCTGAATGCGGACTTTAGTCCGAATTCCCGGTTGAATTATTCAGCGCTTCCCTGGATATATGCTTTTATCGGCTGCTTCTTCCTAAGCATAAGGAATTTCCCTGGTTTAGAAAAGGGGGCGGCGCTTGCGGCAAAGCGCCGCCCCATCCTTGCCCTTGCGCCACCCATGCCCGGTGATTAGTATAGGCGTAGGGGAGGCGAGGGCCGTGAAAATTGTAATCACCGACGACCGGTTTGGGAATAACGCCGAGGAGGAGCGGGTTTTTTCCGGGCTTGGCGCGGAACTGATAGTCGCGGATTGCCATACCGAGGACGAGGCTATCCGCGCTTGCGAAGACGCCGACGGGGTGCTGCTCAACCAGGCGCCCATGCCTGGCCGGGTGGTGCGCTCCCTGAAACGGTGCAAGGTTATTTCCCGGTACGGCATTGGCTATGACAATGTGGACGCCCCAGCCGCGGCGGAGCGGGGCATCTGGGTTACTAATGTGCCCGATTATTGTATCGAAGAGGTGGCGGAACATGCCCTGGGGCTCCTCCTGGCCTGCGTCCGGGGCATCCCCTACAAAGACCGGGGGGTTCGTTCCGGGAAATGGGACCTGCGCCTTCCCATCCGGCGCATCACCGGCAGCGTCCTGGGGATACTGGGGTTCGGCGCCACCGGGCGGGCCTTTTGGGAAAAGGTTCAGGGCCTGGGTTTTGGACGCATCCTGATCAACGACCCCCGGCTTGCGCAAAAACTCCATCCCGGCATGTTCGGCAGCCCCGCGGCCTTCGAGGAGCTTATCCAGGAGTCGGACTATATTTCCCTGCACATTCCCCTGAACGAGCGGACGCGGGGCTTCGTAAACCGGCAAGCCTTTTCCCGCATGAAGGATGGGGCGATCCTCATTAATACGTCCCGGGGCGGGGTGCTTGATGAGGAAGCCCTGGTGGAAGCCCTGGAACAGCGGCGCATAGCCGCCGGACTGGATGTGTTTGAGCGGGAGCCCCTGGGGCGGGATCATCCCTTAACCCGGCTGGATAATGTGGTCTTGACCGATCACAGCGCCTATTACAGCCGGGAATCGGTCTCAAAACTCAAAACCCTGAGCGCCCAAAATGTCCGGGATGTGCTGGAAGGCCGTATTCCCCGGACGCCGGTAAACCGCCCCGCCGCCGTCAGTGAAGGGTGAACCGGCGCGCTATGATTTCTAATCTCTTATAACATAAGGAATTAGCTTGCGCTCATTCTTTAGGGCTGAAATTGTAATTCTTTACAATATAAAGAGTTAGCATATATAACGCGCCGGTGCCGGGCGCCTTTCTTGCCTTTTGAGGGGATTTTTGCGATATTTAAAAGAGCCGCGCAGGGGCGCGGGCCCAACGGCAAGACCCGCGCAAGCCGGTTCAGGTTGGGCGGGCGAGCCGCAAGCAAGGGGGAGGATGTATGTCAGAGCAGAGTATGGTCCCCATTGATCAGATCCTTCCGCCGCAATTGCCCTTGGTGGCGCTCATGGGCCGCCCGATATTTCCCGGCATCTTTACGCCCATCATGATTGGGAATCCCGCGGATGTGAAGGTTATTGACGACGCGGTTTCCGGGGACGGCCTGATTGGGCTGGTGATGCTGATGCATGAAAACGAATCCCCCGCCATTACAGACCTGTATAAGGTAGGCACCGCCGCCAAAATTGTAAAACGGATCAACCTCCCCGACGGGGGGGTTAATATTTTCATTTCCACCCTTAAGCGCTTCCGGGTGAAGAAGACCCTTTCCCCGTCAAATCCCATCCGGGCGGCGGTGATCTACCTGGACGATGAGGAGGACGCGACCAGCGAGGTCAAGGCCCTGACCCGGGCCCTGATCAGCGAGATGAAACAGATATCCGAGAACAACCCCCTCTTTTCCGAGGAGATGCGGCTCAATATGATCAATATCGATCATCCCGGCAAGATTGCCGATTTTATCGCCAGCATCCTCAATATCGATAAGACCGAACAGCAGAAGATTTTGGAGATACTCAATGTCCGCAAGCGGATGGAGCAGGTGCTGGTCTTTATCAAGAAGGAACAGGAACTCCTGCGCATTCAAAAACGGATTCAGCGGGAGATCAACGAAAAAATCGAAAAGTCCCAGCGGGATTATTTTTTGAAAGAGGAACTCAAGGCGATCAAAACCGAACTGGGTATGACCACCGACGCGAAGAGTTCCGAATACCAGCGGTTTAAGGAACGGCTGGACGCCTTCCATTTTGAAGGGGAAATTAAGGAAACGGTGGACCAGGAACTGGAGAAATTCAGCCTGATGGACCCCAACTCGGCGGAATTCATTGTGAGCCGCAACTACCTGGATGTGATTGTGAACCTCCCCTGGGGGGAGCCGGGGCCGGAGAGCTTTGACCTGGCCGCGGCCCGGTCTGTTCTGGAGGCGGATCACTACGGTTTGAAGGATGTGAAGAACCGGATCGTGGAATACCTGGCGGTGCGGAAACTCCGCAAGGAGGCATTGGGCCTCAAGTCCATCGGTTCCATCGTGTGCCTGGCAGGGCCGCCGGGGGTGGGCAAGACTTCGGTGGGCAGATCCATTGCCCGGTCCATGGGCAAGCAGTTCTTCCGCTTTTCCGTGGGGGGAATGCGGGACGAGGCGGAGATTAAGGGCCACCGCCGGACCTATATTGGGGCCTTGCCGGGAAAGATCATCCAGGGTTTGAAGATCACCAAGGCCAAGGACCCTATTTTTATGATCGACGAGATCGACAAGATGGGGTCCAGCTACCAGGGAGACCCCGCCAGCGCCCTCTTGGAAGTGCTGGACCCGGAGCAGAATTTCAATTTCCGGGATCATTACCTGGACCTGCCCTTTGATGTCTCCCATGTCTTTTTTATTGTTACCGCCAATACCCTGGATACCATACCCTCCCCCCTGTTAGACCGGATGGAGGTCATACAGCTTCCCGGATACATCGATACGGAAAAATTGGAGATCGCCAAACGGTATCTGATTCCCAAGAGCCTGGAGAAGAACGGGCTCAAGAAACAGCAGGTGAAGTATACCCAGGAGTCCCTGCTCTTTATCGCCAACGGCTACGCCCGGGAAGCGGGGGTGCGTAATTTTGAGAAGAATCTGGATAAGATACACCGCAAGCTGGCCAAGGAGATCGTGGAGAAGCTGGAGGGCGGCGCCCAAGGCCCGGCGGATCAGGACGCGGGGAAGCCCGCCCCTGCCGGAGCCCTGGAGAACGCCGGGGCTGAGAAATTCAGCGTTGATAAACAGCGGATCGCGGAGTACCTGGGCAAACCCCACTTTCCCGAAGAGGCGGTCAAGAAGGCCGACCGGCCCGGCATGTCCGTGGGCCTTGCGTGGACCAGTATGGGGGGGGATGTGCTGGTTATTGAGGCCGCATCGATACCGGGAAAGGAAGGCCTTACCCTGACCGGCAAGATGGGGGACATTATGAAGGAGTCCGCGGCCATCGCCATGACCATAGCCCGGAAACTGGGGACTGAACGTTATGGGATCGGCGCCGAATGGTTTGAAAAGCGCCATATCCATCTCCATATTCCCGAAGGGGCGACCCCCAAGGACGGGCCTTCCGCGGGAATTACCATGGCTACCGCGCTGCTTTCCCTGATCCGGAACAAAACCATCGCCGACCGGCTGGTGATGACCGGCGAATTGAGCCTGACCGGGAAGGTGCTGCCCATCGGCGGGCTCAAGGAAAAGACCATAGCCGCCCAGCGGAACAAGGCGAAGCACATTATCATCCCCAAACAAAATCTGCGGGACCTGGACGAGATCCCCGATCATGTTAAGAAGGGCATGGAGTTCCACCTGGTGGAGCGTTTTGACGAGGTCCTTACCCTCGCCTTGCCGGATTGAACGGGGCGCTCCGTCCCGCGGGCTATGCCGCCCGCCCGCGGCTGTGGCAAGGCCCGGCGGGGGAGGCTCCCCCGATCGTTTGCATACCCAGGGCCAGCGCGCCATGATTTTTAATTCCTTATAACATAAGGAATTAGCTTACGCTCGTTTTTCAGGGCTGAAATCGTAATTCTTTACAACATAAAGAGTTAGCATACATGGCGCGCTGGCCCTGTCTGTATACCCCGGATATGGTTTTTATACTATACTTATACCTATGAGCGTAATAACCAATCAAAAAATAAACAGCTATTACGACCGGTTCAAGGATATCGATGTTACCTATACCAAGGAGATACTCCAGGTAACCGGCATGATAACGAAACAGGTGCATCTTAAATGCACCGGCGACTTTTGGCCCTGCGCGGTCTATTCTTCATCCTTTACGGGCGCGAAGGTAGTGGTAAACCATGACGCCGGCCTGATGGATACCCTGCGGCAGGCGAATAATATCGTAAGCCTGCGGTTTTGTTTTAAGGGTCCCGGCGCTTCCAGCCCCATGGCCTTTTTTGTGTCCGCCCGGTCTATTGGGTTTAATCTCTATAACGATGCCAAAGATATGTTCCTCTGCACCCTGCAATTTACCCAGCGGCCGCCGGACGCGCTCATCGAGATTATGGGGAGAATACTAGAGGCCAATATGAATTCCCTGAAACGGCGCTATGAACGGATACCCATAACCAATGAAACGCAGCGGAAACTCAAACTCTTCTCCAAGGAAAGCGCTATCTATATTCAGGGAGGGCCCCGGCGCTGTATTTTGCGGGACCTTTCATTTTCCGGGGTGAAACTCATTATGATGGGGAACGCTGGATCGCTGGTAGACCAGGAATCGGTCGTCCGGGTTGATTTTGACGATCCCCGGCAGAGCTGCCTGTTACACGGGAAGATAATCCGGGCCGAGAACGTGGAAGGCCGGCAGGAGCTGGCCGCCTTGGGCTTTGAGTTTAATGAATCCCTAGTTCCCATGCTCTATAAATTGCGGATCAACGACTATCTAAGCCTGGTACAAGCCGATCCCCATGCCGCCGCCTATGGCGAGCCGGACGCCGTGAACGTTCCGGCGGCGGAGCCGGCGCGGTAATGGGCAAGGCAAACCGTCTGGTGTTTTTACCGGTTCCCGAATCCCTGCGGGACGTTGTTCTTGCCGCCGGGGGGGAAACTTCCTTGCGGCTGGATCCTTCCATCCCCCTGCCGGTGGAGCTTCCCCCGGGCGCGCCGCGTCTGGACCTGGAGGCCCTGTCCTGGGAGATGATCCTGGCGGGGATGCTCCGGGTTATGGCGGATAATTCCCCGGAACAGGCTGGCGCCGCGCTGAGTTTTGAGGCTATCGAGTATTACCGCCGTTTTGTGCTTGCTGTAAAACCTAATATAATGGAAGAATTTACCGGGGCCGCTCGTATTAAGGCGGAACAGGGGGATTATGATTTGGCCCTGGAGATCATGGACGCCCTGGGCGGGCTCTTTCCCGGTTCTCCGGCGGCGCTCTTGAACCGGGCACTGATCCGGGAACAAAAGGCCGGGGCCTTGGAACAGGCCGGACGGGAGGCGGAGGCGGAGCAGGAAAACAACCTAGCCGGCGGCGCCTACCGGGAACTGCTGGCTTTAACCCCCCGTTTTCCCCGGGGCCTCTTTAACGCCGCGTTTTTTTACCTGAAGAACCGGCGTTTTGCCCAGGCCAAGGAATGTTTTGCCGCCTATATTCCCCTGGCGGAGGAACCGGGTAAACGTTCCCAGGCCGAGGCGGTCCTTCGGGAGATTGAGGCCCAGGGCCTGGATGATCCGGCCTTCCAGGAAGCATACGAGGCGGTCCGGCAAGGGGACGCGGAACAGGGCGTCATGGCCGTCCGGGAATTCCTGCAACGCCGACCCCAGGGGTGGAACGGCTGGTTTATCCTGGGCTGGGGCCTGCGGAAACTAGGACGCTACCAAGAGGCCGCCGCTTCCCTTCGGCAGGCCCTGGAATGCGGCGGGGGCAACTGCGATACCCGGAATGAGCTGGCCATCTGCCTGATGGAACTGGGGGAATACGGCGGCGCCCGGAAGGAGCTGGAATTGGCCCTGCGGGAAGCGCCGGAAAACCTGAAGATCATCTCCAATTTGGGGGTATTGGCTATGAAAGACGGGCGGACCGGGGAAGCGGCGGCCTTTTTCCGTACCGTTGCGGCACTGGAGCCTTCGGACCGTATAGCCCGCCTGAGCCTTGCGGCGTTGGGAATGCCGGCGGATACCAGAACGGGATCGGGCTTTTTACCAAGGTCCGCGGATTGCGCGGATTACCAATAGACCTGTTGCGAAATTCATTAGGAAGCTCAAAGTTACAAATTCCAGCAATGAGATTAAACCGCGGCCCGAACCGCTTTTGCCGATCGCTATAACGATCCGCGTTTCAGCGGGCTGGCCCGCCGGTCCGAAGGCCCGCGTCCGCCCGCCACAGTAAATAAGCCCATTCTTGGCCGCCTTCACTGTTGTGTCAAGGAGAAGCCGGGGCGTAAAACCGGCGCAAAGGATAGGGAAGGCTGGAAACAGCCGGACTAGCCTGAAAACCGCTATGATCCGGCTGAACCGCCGGAGAGCGCCGCCGCCTTGAATAGGGCGCCCCCTCCGCCGCAGGGAGGCCCTGGAGGTTCCGGCGATCAACAGCCGTCCCTCCGCCCAGTACCGCGGGTATCTGACAGCGGTTTTGGACCAGCCCGTACCGGCCCGCCGCGGTATACGGGTATCTTCTCTATTATGCCCTGTCGATGGAAGCGGTTGCCGCCGATACATAGAAATAAGGCTGATTAACGGGAGCCGGGGGCTTCGGGGGGCGGCGCCTCCCGGAACCCCCGGCGTTTCCCGAGGCCGTCCGTATGGAGGGTTCCTTTTCATGCCCTTAAAATCCTTTTTTCTCAGGTGGAGCAGAACGTTTCTATGAACGGCCATATAAAAGAATTCCGCGGCGGGGCCATCCTTAATCGCCTTAAACATAAATACCATGAGATCCGGTCAGACGAATACCACGCGATCAGTTTTATGGCCGCCTTTACCCTGGGGGTCCTGGGGCTCCTGCTTGAATTTTCCATTATTGGCGCTTTTTTCAATGTCGCCTTTATCGGGGCCGGCCTGGGGAATTTCTTCCTTAACTCCTACGGCATACTGGCCTTCCTTATCCCCGGCTATCTGATAGGGGCGGCCTATATCCTGATGGACTCGGCCTACCGGCCTGAGCGGATTTTTATCCTGAACGCTTCCATTGTTCCCTTCCTCACCCTTGCCATCGCGTTTGCCATCTTCCGCGATTATGACCTGCGGGCGGAACGCCTCCTGATCCTGAAACAGTTGGGGCGTATCGGGTTCAGCTTCTTCGCCACCCTCCTGGTGTTTCTGGAGGTCTTTATCATCCGGGCTTGCGGCGCCGTCTTTTTTTCCCCGCCAGAAGAAACGCCCCCTCAAACCTATCCCTATCTGGTGCCCCGCGAGGCTGGCCCGGGCCTGCCGGAGGAAGATTTAGCGGACTATGCGTTGGAGTATCCAGCGGAAGACCCCTATTATGACGGCCAGGAAGCGGAGGAGGAAGCAGCCTATGCGGAGGAAGCGCCGGAGGAAAGGCACAGCCGTTTTAAACCCCGTTTCCTGCTTGCCGCAACCCCCCTGGTCAGAAATCCCCCTTCGGACGCCCCGTCGTTTACCGAGGCGTTTCATAGTTCCGTCGCCAGGAACCTGCCCTCCCATACCAGGGAAGCCCTGCTGGGCGCGGCGCGTTCCGCCCATGCCAAGCCGGTCATCATTGAATTTCCCGATCCCAAACCCCTGGCCAGCGCGGAGGCTTTTAAGCAGCTGGAAAAGATCAGCAAGGCCGAGCGGCGGGAACAGGAGGTTTCGCCGGTATTCCCCCTGGAACGCCGGGCGGGAAGGGCTGCTGAAATGAATTCACCCGCCCCCGTTCCGGCGGCTGAAGGGGATGATCTGGTGTTTGAGGAGTTAATCATCCCGGAAACCGCCTACCGCCCGGTCTATAACCCGGACAGCGCGGAAGCGCCGCGGGACCTGGATGCCCTATCTGGATGCAACGGGCGGTCCGGGCCGCCGCCGGAGCCTTTGGCGCAAAACGCGCCGGACCAGGGGGACGCAAAGCGGCTCGTTTTGGAGGATGCGCCGGGGCGGGAAGGGAAAAAGGAGCCGGTCTGTTCCGGCACGGGCGGTCCCGCGGCCTTGCCGGGCCCGGCGCGGCCGCGGGCGTATATCCCGTTGGAAGAGCCTCCGGTTCTACCGGACGCCGCCCCGGTAGAGCCGGAATCGCCGAATGAGCTTCCCCCGGTGCCTCTTGCCGGGGCGGCGCCCCCCGCGGTCCAGGCCGTGCCAGCGCCCTTGGCGGCCCCTCCGTTAGCCGCGCCGTCCGCAGACGCCGCGCCCGTTGCGGATGCAGCGCCCGTTGCGGATGCAGCGCCTCCCCCCCCGGCGGCGGCGGAGCATCCGCCGGGCCCGGCCACTAAGGTCCGGTGGGGCCGGTATCAGATACCCGTTGAAGGCATACTTACCCAGTATCCGGACGGACAGTACTGGATCATCGATCAGGCAACCCAGGAAGCGGCGGTAACCCTCCGGGAAACGCTGGAAGAATTTCACATCCAGGCGGAGGTAACGGGAATCCGCAAGGGGCCGGTAATTACCATGTTTGAGATACTCCCCGCCCCGGGGGTTAAACTTTCCCGGATTGTGAATTTACAGGACAATATCGCCCTGCGCCTGGCCGCCTCGCCGGTGCGGATCGTGGCGCCCATTCCGGGGAAACACGCTGTGGGCATCGAGGTGCCGAATTCCAAACGCAGCATAGTGTCCTTCCGGGAGATTATTGAAGAGGAACTCAATGGGGAGCGGAACGCCGGCGCTCGCAGGCCGGAGATACCCATGGTGCTGGGGAAGGACATTACCGGGGGTTCCCAAACCATAGACCTGGTGCAGATGCCCCATCTCCTCATCGCCGGAGCCACCGGCGCCGGGAAATCCGTATGCGTCAACTCCATGATCCTTTCGATCTTGTACCAGTGTTCCCCCGCGGAATGCCGGCTTATCCTGATTGATCCGAAGATTGTGGAACTCAAGCTCTATAACGACACGCCCCACCTGCTGACCCCGGTGATCACCGAGCCGAAACGGGCTTTCCAGGCCCTCCAGTACTGCATCTACGAGATGGAACGCCGCTATGCCTGCCTGGATTCCATGGGGGTCCGGGATATCAGGAGTTACAATAGACGGATCCGGGAACGGAATATTGCCGCCGAACACATGCCGTACATTGTGGTGGTGATCGATGAATTCGCGGACCTCATGGCGACCACCGGCAAGGAAATGGAGTCTACCGTGGCCCGGCTTACCGCCATGAGCCGGGCTGTGGGAATACACCTGGTCCTGGCCACCCAGCGGCCTTCCATTGATGTGATTACCGGCCTCATCAAGGCCAATATTCCCAGCCGCATCGCCTTCATGGTGGCCAGCAAAATGGACAGCCGGATCATCATCGATATGGTGGGGGCGGAAAAACTCCTGGGCAAGGGGGATATGCTCTACGCCGGGGCTGTGGACCCCTTTCCCGTCAGGATGCAGGGGGCCTTTGTTTCCGAGGAAGAGGTGGAACGGGTGGTGGAGCATATCAAAACCCTAGGCGCGCCTGATTATATCGACGACGAGATATTTTTTGATGAAGAAGAAGAGGACGCGGTTTCCCTCTACGGCGACGGGGATGATCCCCTCTATGAAAAGGCCCTGGAGATCGTCATGCAGCAGGGGAAGGCCAGTGCCAGTTATATCCAGCGGCGGCTGAAGATCGGTTTTAACCGGGCGGCCCGGCTGGTGGAACAAATGGAAGTCCGGGGCGTGGTCGGCCCGGCCCAGGGTTCTAAACCCCGGGAACTCCTGCGGGGGGCCTAATGACACGGCAGTATTGGTTTATTCCTAACCGGGCATAATCCGGCGTTCCATTCCATAATTAGGAGGCGCGATGCGTCAAGTCATGTTGGGTCCCCGGGATAGGCCCTCCCTTAGGTATTGGATACCCCTCAGTGTCCAGCATGTCTTCGCCATGTTTGGGGCGACCATACTGGTTCCCCAGTTAACCGGGCTTGATCCCGCCGCGGCCTTATTCACCGCGGGGACCGGCACCTTGATCTACATCGCCCTTACGGGCGCAAGGGTCCCCGCCTTTTTGGGTTCCTCCTTTGCCTTTATCGCGCCCCTCTTGACCGCCGCGGGGGGGCGGGGCGGTCCGAACATGGCCTGCGCCCTGGGCGGCGCGGCGGCGGCGGGGGTCTTTTACTGCCTGGCGGGGGGTATTATCAAGGCCGCCGGTTCCCGCTGGCTGGACCGGGCCCTGCCCCCGGTGGTTATAGGTTCGGTGATCGTGGTCATAGGGCTTAACCTGGCCCCGGTAGCCATGACCATGGCCATGCGGTCAGGCGGCGCTGCCGGCGGGGAATACAGTCTGGCGTTGCTTTCCATTGCCGCCGTAACCCTAGGCGTAACCGTGGCGGCCAACAGTCTGTTCAAAGGCTTTTTCGGCGCCATCCCCATCCTCATCAGCCTGGTTGCGGGCTACCTGTTTACCCTGTTCATGGGCTTCGCCTTTCCCGCCTACCGGCTTATTGATTTTAGCGTCGTGAAGGCCGCGCCCTGGTTCGGCCTCCCCCGTTTCGCGGTCCCCCAATTTGATCCGGTGGTTATGCTGACCTTTGGGATAGTCTCCCTGGCTACCATCTGCGAACACCTGGGGGATACGCTGGTAACCAGCAAGGTGGTGGGCCAGGACTTTTACAAGACCCCTGGCCTGCACCGCACCTTGGCGGGCGACGGGCTGGCCACTACCTGGGCGGCCTTTTGGGGCGGCCCGCCAAACACCACCTACGGCGAAAACATCGGCGTCATGGCCATTACCCGGGTGTATTCGGTCTGGGTCATAGGCGGCGCGGCGGTGATCGCCGTGTTCCTTTCCCTGTTGCGGAAGTTTGGCGCGTTGATTCAAACCATCCCTATACCGGTCATGGGGGGCATCTCCATGCTCCTCTTCGGGATCATCGCCTCCAGCGGCCTGCGTACCATCGTGGAAAGCGGCGTGGATTACAAGGATAAGCGGAACCTGAGCATCTCCTCGGTGATCTTCGTCATCGGTATTGGCGGCGGCAGGCTGGCCTTCGCCGTTACCCAGGACCTGCGTTTTGAGCTGTCCGGCGTGGCCCTGGCTACGGTAACGGGGATCATACTCAACCTGCTGTTCCCCCTGGACCGCAAGCAAGGGCGGCGCTGATACCGCGTCAACAACTTATAAGAATATATACCCAGAGTCTCCCGCGGCGGAGGGGGGTTAAAGTAGTGGAAGCGTGTATGTCAGCTTGCTTTTCCCGCCGCCCTATTCCCCTGATTTAAATCCAATAGAAAAAGACTGGGCTAATATGAAACGCTGTTTACGCGATACAGCGCCTCTTAATGATTTACTTGAAACCGTCATTTACAATGCCGAAAGTGACCGCCATGTTCCATATTAGGCAACCCCATGGCCTCCACGGCCTTGTAGCGCGTTCCGCTCGTCTATGGTATAGTGTGAGTAAGACATCGCTGGTTCCTCCGGTGAATCAGTTTGGCAACTTTATTCTACCGGTCCGGCGATGCCTTTTCTATACCCTGCCCCTTTCGCGCTTCAGATTTGATTTGGCCTATCCTGACATTTTTTGTAAACGCAAAAAGGCGCAATGACGCCGATTAAAGGGTCAATGAAAAAATAACGGCGGGTTGTTTTACCACATCAATATTTTCCCAAGATAAAACCGGCGGAAAAAGGCCGCCGGTGATGAACTTCCGCTTAAAACGCCGTTTGCGTTAAGGGGGATTGGGGGGCCTAACGGAAGCCCGCAAACTCCTGTTTCGATCTCCCATCCCGCCTTCGTCCGCTGCCGGCTTGGCCATGCCACGCAAGCGGCTGCCTTTCCATGCCGCCCTTTCCCCCGCAAGGTACTAGCCCTTACCTCATTCCCGGCTCCCTTGGCGGTTATTTTAGAATAGAGAACTTGACAATGAGCCCAGCGAAGACAATGGATACCATTGAGAGGAGTTTGATCAGGATGTTGATGGACGGGCCGGAGGTGTCCTTGAAGGGATCCCCCACCGTGTCGCCCACCACGGCGGCCTTGTGGGCCTCTGAACCCTTTCCACCGTGGCTGCCCGCTTCAATGTGTTTTTTGGCGTTGTCCCACGCGCCGCCGGCATTGGCCATCATAACCGCCAAGACAAACCCGGTGGCGGTGGCGCCGGCCAGCATACCCGCCACGCCGTTGACCCCCAGGGCCAGACCGATGATGATGGGGGAGACTATCCCGGTTATGGCCGGGGCGATCATTTCTTTCTGAGCGCTCCGGGTGCAGATATCCACGCAGGCCGCATAGTCCGCCTCGGCGGTCCCCTCCATAAGGCCCGTGATCTCTTTGAACTGACGGCGGACCTCCCGGACTATGTTTTGCGCGGCCCGGCCTACGGCCTTCATGGTCATGGATGAAAAGAGGAAGGGAAGCATGGTCCCTAAAAAGAGGCCGATCAGCACCGGCGGATTGGTAATATCAAGATTAAAGGAAAAATCCTTGGAGATGAGTTTGATTTCATCCAGGTAGGCCACTATCAGGGCCAAGGCGGTGAGGGCCGCGGAGCCTATGGCAAAACCCTTGCCCGTGGCGGCGGTGGTGTTTCCCAGGGAATCCAGCGCGTCAGTCCGTTCCCGGACTTCCGGCGGCAGGCCGGCCATCTCGGCTATGCCCCCCGCGTTATCCGCCACCGGACCGTAGGCATCGGTGGCTAAGGTGATGCCCAAGGTGGAAAGCATGCCTACCGCGGAAATGCCGACCCCGTAGAGACCCTGGGCAAAGCCTTCCTTGGAGCCTATGGTTCCGCCGGAAAGAAAAAAGCTCGCCAGCACCGATACCCCCACGATGATCACCGGCAGCAGGGTGGAGAACATGCCGAGGGAGATGCCCCCGATGATAATCGTGGCGGGCCCGGTGAGGCTGCTGTCAGCAAGTTCCCGGGTGGGCTTGTAGGTGTTGGAGGTGTAGTATTCGGTAAAGTAGCCGATAAGCACCCCCGCGAGCAGCCCCGACAAAACCGCGCCGTATACGCCCATCCGCTGCGGGTAGGAGGCGCAGTCCAGGGAAAAGTAGATTACCGGCAGGGCGGCAAGGATGATGATCCCGGAGGAAACATAGGTTCCCTTCCGCAACGCCCTGAGCAGGGTTTTTTGATCGGTTTTTTCCTTACAGCCGACAAAAAAAGTGCCGGCTATGGAAGCCAGGGTTCCCACGGCGGCCATGAGCATGGGAACCGCGGCCCCGCCGAAGTTGTACCCCGCCGCCACCGCTAGGGCTATGGTCGCCACAATGGAGCCCACATAGGATTCATAGAGGTCCGCGCCCATGCCGGCCACGTCCCCCACATTGTCCCCCACGTTATCGGCGATGACCGCCGGGTTCCGGGGATCGTCCTCCGGTATGCCCGCTTCAACCTTTCCCACCAGGTCGGCCCCCACGTCCGCGGCCTTGGTGAAAATGCCGCCCCCCACCCGGGCAAAGAGGGCCATGCTGGAAGCGCCCATGCCGAAGGTCAGCATGGCCGAGGAAATGGCGTTGATCTGGAGGGCTTCATTTCCCGCCAGGTAGGCGTAAAACACATATTTGAGCAGGAAGAACCAGATCGAAAGATCCAGCAGCCCCAGGCCGACCACGGTAAAACCCATGACCGTACCCGCTGAAAAGGCCACCCGCAGCCCCCGGTTTAAACTTTCAGAGGAAGCCTGGGCGGTTCTGGCATTGGCGGCGGTGGCTATCTTCATCCCCACAAAACCGGAGAGGCCGGAAAAGAACCCCCCGGTGATAAAGGCAAAGGGCACAAAGGGGGTTAAGAAACCCGCATAGGCCATGACGCCCAGTAACACGAACATAAGGGCGAAAAATAGAGAAACCCCGGCATACTGCCGTTTCAGATACGCATTCGCCCCTTGGCGGATGGAACCGGAAATTTTGCGCATCAAGTCGTTCCCCTCTGAAAAGCCCAGAACGTTCCGGGCCTGGAAGAAGGCGAAAAGCAGGGCCGCGACAGCCCCAACGGGTACAAAAACAAACAACTTTTCCATTGCTGAACTCCTTTTGATTGGCGGGGCGCATCCCCCGCCGAAAACGGTTGCGCTATTATCGCCTACATTTTTACTAGGATCAATAACTTAGGAAAATAAAAGCGGGGGGACCGGGGGGCGGGCAATCCGGCGTTGCCTGATTGCCTCGGAATTTTGCCTTTGGCAAAATTCCACTCGGCCTGGAGTTTTGGGCGTTGCCCAAAACTCCCGAATGGGTCCGTTGCGCGGACCCACCCCGGCGGGGGCGTTGCGGGGGGAGAACCCCCGCAGAGGGGGGAGGGCGCTGCCGCGCAGCGCCCGTAGGGGGAGACGTCCCCCTCCCCCGGCGGCTTGCATTTTGCGCAAAACGGCGTTACCGTCTTGTTAGCCGGCCCGC
>JAITHL010000119.1 GCA_031279975.1 Treponema sp.
CGGTAATTCTGAGTCCCATTGCGTTTTTTCCCGTTTCGTACTATACTACTACTATGACATCGGGGGCAGAAGAGTGTTATGTTGATTGACATTCTTTCATAATATTCCTTTTGCTCCCCTTTGCCATCTATCTATCATACTTTTTAAAACACCTCCTAGAAGTTTTTTGTTACCGGTAATCCGTGAAATCCGTGGACTGTGTTTCAAAACCTGATTTAACCAGCGCATCACCGGGAGCCGCTGATTGCGGACCGGAGGTCCAGGGTCAATGTAATCAATGGTTCCCTAAGCGCCGCAGCCCGCGGGCCGGGCTACAATTTGAAGAGCAGCTCTTCATAGCCGGGGAAGGGCCAATGATCCTTGGCGGTCAATTTTTCCAGGGCGTCCACCAGGGACCGGGTTCCGTCCATGGCGGACCGGACCTTTTCAGCGTAGGCCTTTGCCTGGACAAAGGGTTCCTCGATGCCCTGGGCATCGGCAAGCGCGGCCTCCAGCTTCCCGATGGCCTCGTACAGTTCCGCCAAGAGTCCGGCTATCTGTTTGGCCCGTTTTGCCTGGGGCGCGTTCACGGCCCCGATGGACGCGAGGGCTGACGCGCCGCCGGCCAGGGAAGCGGCGTAAGCGGTGGCCGCGGGAAACACATAGCGCCGGGCCAGATCAATGGTAACCCCGGCTTCAATGTGTATCTGCTTGGAATATTTTTCCAGGTATATATGGTAGCGGCTTTCCAGCTCCTCCTTGGTCAGTACCTTGTGGGCCTCAAACAGGGAGACGGTCTCGCTTTGGAGCAGCACCGGCAGGGCGTCCACCGCGTTCTTCACATTGGGAAGGCCCCGGCGTTCAGCTTCCATAACCCATGCGCCGGAATAGCCGTCGCCGTTAAAGATCACCCGTTTATGCTTGGCATAGGACTCCTTAATAAGCATCTGAACGGCTTCGTTTTTCTGGGAAGCGCCGCTTCCGCCGGGCAGGGCTTCCAGCTTATCCGCGAATTCCCCAAGCGCCTGGGCTACGGCCACATTCAGGTAGGTATTGGGGGTGGCGATGGACTGGGAAGAACCGACCATGCGGAACTCAAACTTATTCCCCGTAAAGGCAAAGGGGCTGGTGCGGTTCCGGTCGGATACGTCCTTGGGCAGGTTGGGCAGGCTCGTTACCCCCAGCTTGATCTCAGACCCCGCCTCGGTCTTGCCCCCCCGCTTCCCTTCGGCGATGTTATCAAAAATTTCCGTCAAGGGGCCGCCGAAAAAGATAGAAACAATGGCCGGGGGCGCTTCATTGGCCCCCAGGCGGTGGTCGTTCCCCGATGTCGCCACGGATGAGCGGAGCAGCAGGGCGTAGCGGTCCACCGCCTCCACCACCGCGGCGGCAAACAGGAGGAAGCGGGCGTTGGATTCGGGATTCGCTCCGGGGTCAAAGAGGTTGATCCCGTCGTCGGTGGCCAAGGACCAGTTGTTGTGTTTCCCGGACCCGTTCACCCCCGCATAGGGCTTTTCATGGAGCAGCCCTTCCATGCCGTGCCGGCTTGCCACATTGCGGATGGTCTCCATCACCAGCTGATTCGCGTCCACCGCCTGGGTGGTGGCGGCAAATACCGGGGCTATCTCAAACTGATTGGGGGCCACCTCGTTATGCTGGGTCTTCGCGGGGATGCCCATCTTCCAAAGTTCGGTATTGAGTTCCCGCATAAAGATCGCCACCCGCTCTTTGATAGTTCCAAAGTAGTGGTCTTCCATTTCCTGGCCCTTGGCGGGCAGCGCGCCGAAGACGGTCCGCCCGGTGAGGATCAGGTCGGGCCGGCGGCGGTAATACTCCTTATCCACCAGAAAATATTCCTGCTCCGGCCCCACGGTGGTAAAGACCCGCTTGGAGGTCTCGTTCCCCAGTGCCCGCAGGACCCGGACCGCCTGTTTGCTGAGGGCGTCGATGGATTTCAAAAGGGGCACCTTCTTATCCAGGGCCTGCCCGTAATAACTGATAAAGGCCGTGGGGATGCAGAGGGTGGTTCCCGTAAGGTCCTGTTTTAAGAAGGCCGGGCTGGTAACGTCCCAGGCCGTATAGCCCCGGGCCTCAAAGGTCGCCCGCAGGCCGCCGGAGGGGAAACTGGACGCGTCGGGCTCCCCCTTAATCAGTTCCTTGCCGGAGAACTCCATGATTACCTTGCCGTCCCCGGTGGGGGCGATGAAGGAGTCGTGCTTCTCCGCGGTAAGGCCCGTGAGGGGGTGGAACCAGTGGGTATAGTGGCTGGCGCCTTTTTCAATGGCCCAGTCCCGCATAGACGCGGCCACCACTTCCGCCACCTCCAGGGTCAGCCCCTTTTCCCCGTTCTGCACCGCCGCCACCTCTTTATAGATATTCTTAGGCAGCCGTTCCCGCATAACCGCGTTGGAAAAACAATTGGAGCCGAAAAAATCAGCCACCGGGGTTTCAGTAAAATCAACAATATTTTCCATAACTTACAATCCTCCAAAAATAGCGAGCAAATAGTACGCTCCGGTAGACGTGTTCCAAAACCCGGTTGGTTTCGGAACACGTCCTGCGGTTTCTCAGGCTAAAGCCTGCGGACTAAAGTCCGGTGAAACCGCGTTCTTAAGCGGAAGCTGTTCTGAAACTGAAGTTGCAGAACAGCTCTAGTATATAGAGCGGGCGGCGCCGGGTCCACTTGGCGGACACGGCCCCTGCGGGCGCGCTTCGTTGCGCCGTACCCCCTGCGGGGGCTGCTAAAGCCGCCCTGCGCCGCAACGCCCCCGCCGGGGTGGTTCCGCTACGCGGAACCATTAGGGAGTTTTGGACAACGCCCAAAACTCCGGGGCAATCCGGCGTTGCCGGATTGCCCGCCCCCGGTCCCCCCAACAGCGCTCTAGCCGATGGCGGTCGAGCCGGTTTCGCCGGTGCGAATACGGATGACCTCTTCTATGGGGAGGATGAATATCTTCCCGTCCCCTATATCGCCGGTCCGGGCGCCCCGGATTACGGCCTCCACCGTTTGCTGAACAAAATGATCGTTCACCGCTATCTCCAGGCGGACCTTCTTCAGGAGGTTCACCTCCATTTCAACCCCCCGGTAGTGTTCGGTATAGCCCTTTTGCTGGCCGCATCCCAGGGCGTTGGTTATGGACAGTTTGTACACCTCCGCCTTATAAAGCTCCCGCTTCACCTCGTTGAGGGCGTGGGGCTGGATATAGGCGATAATCAGTTTCATAAGCCGCTCCTTTTCATAGGCTTCTCCATGGCCGGATTACAGCTGCTGCCGCAAAACTGAAATTTTGCGGCAGCAGCCGCTAAGAACCGCGGTTTTGCCGGACTTTAGTCCGGTCCCGCGGGGCGAAAAACCGCAAAGGCCGCGCAAAACCAACCGGGTTTCGCGGCAAGCCCTACATGTTGCTGAATATCTGGAAACCCGTATAGGCTTCAGACTTGTGTTCGGATATATCAAGGCCCATGAACTCCTCCTTGGGGCTTACCCGGAGCCCGGCCAGGGCCTTGATCGCCAGGAACAGGACCAGGCTGGTCAGCGCGGCCCAAGCGCCCACCGCGAGGACCCCAAGGGCCTGTATCCCCAGCTGCTTGAAACCGCCCCCGTGGAGCAGGCCCAGGACGCCGTCCTCCGGCGCGTTAGCCCAGACCCCCACCGCGAGGGTGCCGAAGACCCCGCAGACCAGGTGCACCGAAGAGGCCCCCACCGGGTCATCGATTTTCAATACCTTGTCGATGAACTCCACCGCCAGGACCACCAGAGCCCCCGCGATAAGGCCGATGACGAGGGCCGCCCCTGGTGAAACCACCGCGCAGGGGGCGGTAATGGCCACCAGGCCCGCCAGGACCCCGTTCAAGGTCATGGAACAGTCGGGTTTCTTGAACCAAGCCCAGGAAGTAAGGAGCGCGGCGATAGCGCCGGCGGCGGCCGCTAGGGTGGTGGCCGCGCAGACCCGGGAAATATTCGCGCCGCTCCAGATACTGCCATCCCCCAGGGCGGTAAGGGTGGAAACGCCGTTAAAGCCGAACCAGCCGAAAAAGAGGAGCATCACCCCCAGGGCCGCGAAGGGGATGTTGTGCCCCGGAAAGGCCTTGACCGCGGTCCGCCCGTCCTCGCCCTTGATGTACTTGCCGATCCGGGGTCCCAGGACCGCCGCGCCGGTGAGGGCCGCCCAGCCGCCCACCGAGTGGACCACCGTGGAACCGGCGAAATCATGGAAGCCCAGTTTGGCAAGCCAGCCGTCGGCGCTCCAAATCCAGTGGCCGGAGATGGGATAGATAAAGGCGGAGATAAACACCGTGTAAATCAGGTAGGATTTAAACTGGGTCCGTTCCGCCATGGCGCCGGATACTATGGTGGCGGCGGTGGCGGCAAAGACGACTTGGAAGAACCAGTTCATATAGTATTTGGCGGCGCCGGAATCCCAATTAAGCTCCATGGGGCCGTAAAAAAACTGATCCGAGCCGATAAGGCCGTTCAGGGCGTCCTTGCCGTACATAAAGCCCCAGCCGATAGCCCAATACACCGCCGCGCCGAAACAAAAGTCCATTACGTTTTTCATGGTGATATTGGTAGCGTTTTTTGCCCGGGTTAATCCGGTCTCCACCAGGGCGAAACCCGCCTGCATGATAAAAACCAGTATGGCCCCCATAAAGAGCCAAACCGCATCCAACGACAAACTCAGGGCTTCAAGGGCCTTCTGGGACTCCTGGGCCTCCTGAGCGAAAAGGGGACCCGTCATGGCAATAAGCAGACTAGCCAAGAGGGCTGCTTTTTTTCGCACCTTGTTATCCTCCTATAGGTTGCTTCCTACCCTATAGCAAATATCATGCCAACTTAAGGGGGGACCGGGGAGCGGGTAATCCGGCAACGCCGGATTGCCCCGGAGTTTTGGGCGTTGCCCAAAACTCCCTAATGGTTCCGCTGCGCGGAACCACCCCGGCGGGGGCGTTACGGCGCTATCCGGCGAAGCAGGAGAGCTTGGGAGAATTTATGCTTTATGAGAGAAGTGGTATCCTTAGTCTGACGGGATTAGGGAGCCGGAGCCGGTTTAAGCAAAACGGGAGGGAACGTCCCGAAAGGGAAGACCTCGTTTGGG
>JAITHL010000142.1 GCA_031279975.1 Treponema sp.
CTCCATGTTGTTGAAGTTATAGGCCGGCAGGGCATAGCCGCCGCTTACCGCCTTCTTGAACAGCTCCACGGTATTCACCAGGCCCAATTCTTTATAACTGGTCATAAACGCTCCTTCTCAAATTTCCGTTCTTAGACTGTAAAGTCCTTTTTTATAGTAGGTGAGGGAAGGGTTTTGGTCAAGAAGCCGGGTTACGGCAAGGGGGGCAGCGGAGAACCCGGAGGGTTCGGAGTGAGGGGGGCGTGCCCCCCGCTAATCTCTTAAGTTGTTGCCAGCGGTCAGATCCCCAGGGTTATCCGGTTAATTTTACCGGTATTTAACAAAACCTGGGGAACGATTTGACAGGGTTTGTCTATTTTTTCTACAGGCGTTCATCCTTTGGCTGATGAACGAAAAACTTGTTGTTATTTTTTATGGAGGAATTATGACCAAACCCATGAAACCGCGCAAGACGCGGGCCTTGTTCAGGCTTACCGCCCTGGGGCTTGTCCTATTTGCCGGGGTCCTCGCGCCGCTTTGCGCCGCGGGAAAAAAGGACGCCCCCAAGGACGCTATCACCCTTATCTCCCGTGAGGACGGATCGGGCACCCGCAGCGCCTTTATCGAGCTTTTCGGCGTACTGGACCAAAACAAGGCGGATCAAACCAGCCCCCGCGCGGAGATCACCAATAATACGGCGGTTATGCTCAGTTCTGTCGCGGGAGACCCCAACGCCATCGGGTATATCTCCCTGGGGTCCTTAAACAGCACGGTTAGGGCGGTAAAAATCGACGGGGTGGAAGCCACGGTCCCCCATGCGGCTGACGGGTCCTACAGCATTTCCCGGCCCTTTCTCATTGCCGTCAAAGAACCGGTAAGCCCGCTGGCCGGGGACTTCATCAATTTTATCCTGAGCCGGGAAGGCCAGGATACCATCGCAAAAAACCACTATATCCGGGTCGCCGACACCGGCCCCTTCGCGGGGGGCGGCATTGCCGGGAAGCTGGTAATCGCCGGCTCCTCCTCGGTCAGCCCGGCTATGGAAAAACTCAAGGAAGCCTATCTCTTGTTTAACCCCCAGGCGGACATCGCCATCCAGCAAAGCGATTCCTCCGCCGGCCTCAGTTCGCTCATCAATGGGATATGCGGCATCGCCATGGCCTCCCGGGAACTCAAAAGCGCCGAAACCAATAAGGGGGTCCAGGGCAGGGTGATCGCCATGGATGGCATAGCGGTCATTGTGCATAAGAATAATCCCGTATCGGATATGACCAAAGCGCAGGTCCGCGCCGTCTTTACCGGCGAAATCACCAGATGGCAGGCCCTCGGCAAGTAAGGCCGTAAAGGGGGAAGCTGAAGGCCAAGCCGGGGGAGGGATAGACTTGGTTACTCAGGCGGTTGGCCGGACCTTCGGTCCGCGCCCGCGGGGGAAGCGCTGAAAACAACCGGTTTTTAGAGGTTCCCTGGGGAAACGCCAATTAATCCGGCATTATCAAAAGGGTCCGCGGATTGCGAACCGCTGGTTCGACACGGATTAAAAGGGTTTTGTTACCGGAAATCCGCGTCGAACCGAAGGTTCTCAATCCGCGCAATCCGTTGACCTTGTTAAAAAGTCCGGCGAAACACGCATTTTTAAGCGGTTCATCCCTAAAAACTGAAGTTTTTAGGGATGCCCTGTGGTATTTGCGCAACGAATCGGGCAAATACACCGAACCAAGATTCGCAGCCATAGGTTCCCGGACAACGCTGATTGCGGACCAGCGGTCTGGCGTCAAGTTAATCAGCGTTGCCCCATAGATATACTAGGAGATAAAGGTCCCGCCGCCATACTAAATAGTATATGGCGTACATGCCAAATTTATATTTCACAGGGCGGCGCGTTCCTTGCTACACTGCCTTAGAATAGGACGGGAAAACGCGGGAAAAACAGTTCCATTCGGTCTTCCGCTTTTTCCGTTCCATTCCATTTAAACTATTACTAACGAGGAGTTATGTATGGCACGGTTTACATTGCCCCGGGATGTCTATCACGGGAAAGGGTCTCTGGAGGCGCTTAAAACGCTGAAAGGGAAGAAAGCGATAGTCGTAAGCGGCGGCGGGAGCGTAAAGAAGTCCGGTCAGTTGGATAAGATCATTGGCTACCTGAAAGAAGCGGGTATGCAGGTGGAAAGTTTTGAAGGGGTTGAGCCGGATCCTTCTATTGAAACGGTCATGAAAGGCGCGGACGCGATGAAAAAATTCGGCCCCGATTGGATTGTGGCGGTCGGCGGCGGCTCCCCGATTGACGCGGCAAAGGCCATGTGGATTTTCTATGAATATCCTGATATTACCTTTGACAAGGTTATCATTCCCTTTGGGCTGCCGACCCTGCGCAATAAGGCGCAATTCTGCGCGATTTCCACCACTTCGGGAACCGCGACCGAGGTAACCGCCTTCTCGGTCATCACCGATTACGCGAAGGGCATCAAGTATCCCTTGGCGGACTTTAACCTCACCCCCGACGTGGCCATTGTTGATCCCGTCATGGCCGAGACCATGCCCGCCAAGCTCACCGCCGCCACCGGTATGGACGCCATAACCCACGCGGTAGAGGCCTATGTTGCAACCTGCAACTGCGATTACACCGATCCCCTGGCGTTGTACGCGGCAAAAATGATCAGCGAACAGCTGGTCAATTCGTTCAAGGGCGACATGCAAGCCCGGGCCAGTATGCACAACGCCCAGTGCCTGGCGGGCATGGCCTTCTCCAACGCCCTGTTGGGGATAGTCCACTCCATGGCCCATAAGACCGGCGCGGCGTTCTCCGGCGGCCACATTGTACACGGCGTTGCCAATGCCATGTATCTGCCCAAGGTTATCAAGTACAATGCCAAAGAGCCCGTCGCCGCGAAGCGGTACCAGGATATTGCCAAGTTTATCGGCCTTCCCGCTGGCTCGCCCGCCGAGGGGACCGACGCTCTGATTAAACACATCAGAAAACTCAACGATTCCTTGGGTCTTCCCCAATGTATTAAGAACTATGAGGGGGGCATTATCAATGAAAAGGAATTCCTTGAGAAACTGCCCAAGGTCGCGGAAAACGCGGTAGGCGACGCCTGCACCGGGTCCAACCCCCGGACCATCACGCCGCCGGTTATGGCGGATCTGCTGAAAGCCTGTTTCTATGACACGGAAGTGAATTTCTAAGAGCCTGTTCAAAATCTGGAATTTTGGCGTTGCAAGCGCCAAAATTCTACTTTGCAGGCTCAAAAAGAGCCCGAAAATCGGGATTTTTGCGGTCTACTGGCCGCAAAAATCCACA
>JAITHL010000156.1 GCA_031279975.1 Treponema sp.
CCTGTTCAAAATCTGGAATTTTGGCGTTGCAAGCGCCAAAATTCTACTTTGCAGGCTCAAAAAGAGCCCGAAAATCGGGATTTTTGCGGTCTACTGGCCGCAAAAATCCACAATTTGAACAGGCTCTAAGGAAGCGCCGGTTTATTCAATCGAGAATAAATCAGCGTTGCTTTAATGGCGCATTTGTGTAATGAAATGAGCAAATGCAGAGGGCGGCGCTGATTGCGGACTTTAGTCCGGCGTCAAGTTAATCAGCGCTGCCCTGACAGGACCGGGGGAAGCGCTGGCTGCGTATTATAGTCCGCAATCAACGCTTCTTACCCCAGTTGCGTCAGTAACGGGCAAACAGGGCGAACCAGGGATTCGAGGGCGGCAATGATTGCGGACTGGAGGTCCGGCGGCAAATTAAGCATCCCCGCCCTGGGGCTTCCCCGTCTGGGAAGCGGCTAAAACAACCCTTCCGCGGCTGTTCCCCCCTGTTCTTGGAACAGCCGCTTTGGGGATACGGGGTTTTGCCGGACGAAGAACCGCGGGGCCTATTTTGGAACAGGCCCGGCTGCTCCGCGTGACAGCCGCCGCCGGTATGCCCAAAGCCCCGCGGGGCTTTTAGGTTTCTTGCATGTTTTTTTGAAGGGGTATATTCTGGTTTTGAATATGTTCCTAGCAAGGCATCATTTTGATAGAGGGAGAAATTGAATGGAAAAACGAGTACTTACTATTAACGGCCAGCAGCGCGCGCTTATCGCGTGCGGCGAGTCCACCTTGGCCGACGTGCTGCGGAAGCAGCTTATGCTCACCGGCTGTAAGGTCGGGTGCGGCAACGGCCAGTGCGGGGCTTGCTCCGTAATACTCAATGGAAAGGTGGTCCGCGCCTGCGCCCGGAAAATGAAGGGCATTGAGGATAACGCGGTCATAGAAACCATTGAAGGCGTGGGAACGCCGGACAACCTGCATCCCCTCCAACTCGCGTGGATGGGCTACGGATGCGCCCAGTGCGGTTTCTGTTCCCCAGGCTTTATCCTGTCCGCCAAGCAGCTGCTCGCCGAAAACCACAGCCCCACTAGGGACGAGGTGCGGGACTGGTTCCAAAAACACCGCAACGCCTGCCGCTGTACCGGGTATAAGCCCCTGGTGGACGCGGTTATGGCCGCCGCCAAGGTGCTGCGGGGAGAGACGCGGAAAGAGGACCTCCTCTTTAAGCCGGTGGGCAACAAGATATACGGCACCTACTACCACCGGCCCTCGGCGCTGGCAAAAGTTATTGGTAAATGGGACTACGGCGCCGATGTGGCGCTCCAGATGCCGCCGGGAACCCTGCACCTCGCCTTGGTACAGGCCGATGTTTCCCACGCCAAGATCAAGGGGATCGATACCAGCGAAGCCGCGAAGATGCCGGGGGTTTACAAGATCGTTACCCACAAGGACGTAAAAGGGAAGAACCGCATCACCGGCCTTATCACCTTCCCCACAAACAAGGGAGACGGCTGGGACCGGCCCATTCTCTGCGATGAAAAGGTATTCCAATACGGCGACGCCATAGCGATTGTGGCCGCCGGCACGGTGGAACAGGCGAAAGCCGCCGCCGCCAAGGTCAAGGTAGACCTGGAACGCCTCCCGGAATATATGAACGCCATCGCGGCCATGGCGTCGGACGCTATTGAGATACATCCGGGAACGCCGAATGTGTACTTCCAGATCAACAACAAGAAGGGCGGCGAGACCAAGGACATCATGGCCAAAGCGCCCCATGTGGTTAAGTTTACCGGCTACAGCTCCCGGCAGCCCCACCTGCCCCTGGAACCGGACTGCGGCCAGGCGTATATAGACAGCGACGGACGGCTGACCATCCATTCCAAGTCCATTGGCATACACCTGCACGCCGCCATGATAGCCCCGGGCATCGGCGTTGAGCTTGATAAACTCCGCATAGTGCAGAACCCCACGGGCGCTACCTTCGGGTACAAGTTCTCCCCCACCATGGAAGCCCTGGTCGGCGTAGCCTGCCTTGCCTGCGACAACCGTCCGGTATCGCTGGTCTACGACATGCACCAGATGATCACCTACACGGGCAAACGGTCCCCGGTATTTATCGATATGCAGGTAGCGGCGGACAAGGACGGCAAGATACAAGCCCTGGAAGGCAAAAACATCCTGGATCACGGCCCCTATTCCGAATTCGGCGATCTCCTCACGCTGCGGCTTGCCCAGTACCACTTTGCCGGCTACGACGTGCCCAATATCCGCACCGAGAACCTCACCGTGGCGACAAACCACGCCTGGGGCTCCGCGTTCCGGGGTTACGGCGCGCCTGAAATAGAGCTTGGCTCGGAAATCATGATGGACATGCTGGCCGAAAAGATAGGGATCGATCCCTTTGAAATCCGCTACCGCAATGTGTACCGGGAAGGATGCACCAACATCACCGGCCAGAAACCGGAAGTCTTCTCCCTGCCTGAGATGATGGATAAGGCGCGGCCTAAGTATTACGCCGAGCTTGAACGGGTTAAAGAACTGAACGCCAAGGGCGGAAAATACAAATACGGCGTGGGCGTCGCCATCGGCGTATACGGCTGCGGCCTGGACGGGGTGGACGCTTCCGCCGCCTTCGCCGAACTCCTGCCCGACGGACGGGTGAAGGTCGGATCAAGCTGGGAAGACCACGGCCAGGGGGCCGATCTGGGTACCCTTACCATGGCCCACGAAACCCTTCGGCAAATTGGCATAACCCCTGAGCAGATTACGCTCCTCATGAACGACACGGCCCATACGCCCGCTTCCGGTCCCGCCGGGGGCAGCCGTTCCAATGTGGTAACCGGCAACGCCATCCGCATTGCCTGCGAATCCCTGGTAAACGCCCTGAAAAAATCCGGCGGCGGCGTCCGCACCTACGACGAGATGAAGGCGGCTAATCTTCCGGTCCGGTATGACGGAAGCTGGGCGGCGGATATGTGCAGTAACTGCGATCTTGAGACTTCCCAGGGCGCGCCCTTCTCCAATTACATGTACGAGGTCTTCATTGCCACCGTACAGGTGGATACCGAATCCGGCAAGGCAAAGGTGATCGCCTTCTATACCGTGGCGGATGTGGGCAGGATCACAAACCGGGCTACGGTTGACGGCCAGATATACGGCGGTATCGCCCAGGGCATCGGCTTTGCGCTGACCGAAGACTTCGACGATCTCAAGAAGCACACCACCCTGGCTGGCTGCGGGCTTCCGCTTATCGAGGATATTCCCGATGATTTTGTCATCGACTATGTGGAAGCCTACCGGGAAAGCGGCCCCTACGGATCATCCGGCGTCGGGGAAGTGCCGCTCTGCGCTTCGGCTCCCGCGGTATTGAACGCGATCTACCACGCCACCGGCGCGCGGATCACCGAAATTCCAGCGCTGCCTGAGAAGATCAAAGCAAAACTCGCCAAGAAATAACCCCAGCCCCCCATAGTTTGAGGGGGGGCCGGGGGGCCTCCGGCCCCCCGGCGGGGCGTTGCGGGGCGGAGCCCCGCAGAGGGGGCAGGGCGTTGCCCCGTGGGGCCGTCCCCCTTCCCCTTTTTTATAGTTATAGGAACTATGCCCGCAAAAGTAACCGTTGAGACCTTTCTCGATCAAAACCTGCTCCGGGAGGTTGAATCCCGTTGTACCCAGGAAGACGCCCCGGGATGCCAGGCGGCCTGTCCCCTGCATCTTGACGCGAAGGGGTTTATCGCCCAGCTTGCGGCTGACAAGCCTGAAGAAGCCTGGCGTATCTACGCAAAGACCATACCCCTGGCATCCATCATCGCCCGGACCTGCGATGAACCCTGTAAGGGTGCCTGTAAGCGGGCGCAGAGGGGCGGATCCCTGGAGCTTGGACGGCTGGAGGCATACGCCGCGAAGGCGGCGGGAGGTCCGGCAAAGCCGCCGGCGCTGTTGCCCAAAAAGACCGGACGGGTGGCGGTGGTAGGCGGCGGCCTGCGGGGCATTGCCGCCGCGAATGCCCTTGCCCGCAAGGGGTATCCGGTAACGATCTTTGAAGCCTCCGCTTGCTTGGGCGGGCGGCTGCGGGACCTGGATGCGGCGGTCTTGAGCCCCGGCGTCTTGGACGCCGAGCTTGAGACCCTGTTTGCCCTGGGCGTAACGGCGGAGTACCAGCGTTTTGTGCCGTTGCATACCCCCGAAGAGGCGGCCCTCCTCCTGGACGCGGGGTTCGACGGGGTATTCGCGGCCTGCGCTTCAGGGCTGGACAGCCTGGCCGATGGGAACACCCTGCTTACGGGCAAGGGGAATATCCTTGCCGGAAGGCGGTCTGGGCGGATCGCCGGGGGGAACTCGGTTATCTATGATCTGTTCGACGGGATAAGCGCCGCCACAAGCCTTGACCGGCTTTTGCAGGGGGTCTCGGTGGACGCCGGGCGGGAACGGGAAGGGGCCTATACCTCCCGGCTGTACACGAACCTCTCGGATATTGTTCCCCAAGCGCCGGCGGCCTATGGGAGCGGCGGGTATGACGCCGCTGGCGCGGCGCAAGAAGCGGCCCGGTGCATCCAATGCCAGTGCAATGAGTGCGTAAAGAAATGCGCCTTCCTCCAACACTATAAATCCAACCCCCGGCGTTATGTGCGGACGGTGTACAATAATCTCTCCATCGCCATGGGCGCCCATGACGCAAACGGCATGATCAACGCCTGCGCGCTCTGTTCCCAGTGCGGCGCTGTCTGCCCCAATGGGCTGAACATGGCGGATGTCTTTCTTGCCGCCCGGCGGCAGATGGTCCGTTCTGGCAAGATGCCGCCCTCGGCCCACGAATTCGCCCTCCAGGATATGCAATACAGCATGTCGGAGGCGTTCTTTCTTGCCCGGCCCGATCCGGCAAACCCCTCGCCTTCCGCCGTGTTTTTTCCCGGATGCCAGCTTTCCGCGTCCGAGCCTGAACTGGTCCGGGCGGTTTACCAGGACCTGCGCCGGCGGCTGCCCGGCGGCGCGGGCCTCATGCTGGGCTGCTGCGCGGTTATGGCCCATTGGAGCGGCAGCGACGCGGTCTTTGAGGAGGCCGCCGAGCGGCTGCGCCAAGGCTGGAAAACCTTGGGCGCTCCCCAAGTAATAGCCGCCTGTCCCACCTGCGCATCCGCCCTGGGGGAACTTATTGGCATTGATACGGTTTCCCTCCCGGAGGTTCTTCAGGAGATAGGGCTTCCCGGGCGGAACGGGGCGCCGGGCCCGCAGGCAATGGTTTTGCATCACCCCTGCGGAGCGCGGCATGCCGGGGATACCAAGAACCAGGTCCGCGCGCTGGCCGCGGAGGCCGGCGTACAGACCTCCGAAGGAAGGGAGGATACGGAAAGCCCCTGCTGCGGCTACGGCGGGCTTGCGGCGTTTGCCAATGCCGCCATGTCCGGCAACATACGGGACGAGGCATTGCGCCAGCTTGCGGGCGGCGGGACGCCGGTCCTGACCTACTGCGTCAACTGCCGGGACCGCTTCCTGGCAAAAGGCCGGGACGCCTGGCATCTGCTGGAACTGCTCTATCCTAACGCGGGCATGCGGCGGCGGTATCCCACTTGGTCGCAGCGACAGGAAAACCGGGCGGCCCTCAAAAGGGGCCTGCTGCGGGAACTCTGGGGCGAGGACCAGGCTGAGGAGCCTTCTATGGAATTACTACTGGATGCGGAACTGGAACAGAAGATCGAGGAGACCCACATCCTCCACAGCGATATACAGGCTGTGATTGATCAGGCTGAAAAAGGGGGGGCCAAACTCCTTGATCCCCAAACCGGACACTGTATCGCCAGCTTCCGTCCGGGGAACGTTACCTTTTGGGCCGAGTATGCCCCGGAAGGCGGCGCGTTCCGGGTCTTCAACGCCTGGTGCCACCGGATGTCGGCGGCTATCCACGATGCCGCCGGGTAAGGAGGGCGCATGGCCGGTACGGTAAAGCGGTACGAAACAGGGGTTACTATAAACCGGGAACTGCGGTGCGCCAAGTGCGCCGCGGCGCTGACGCCCCGTCCGGTACTGCTCAGTTATATGAATTCTTCCTTTCCCGTGGAGTTGCCCGCGTGTCCAACCTGCGGCTATATTTTTATCCCTGAGGACCTGGCAACGGGGCGTATCCTCTATGTGGAACGGGCTCTGGAAGATAAATAGGGCGTTTCCCTATTAAACAAAGATGGATACAATAGACGTGTTCCAAAACCCGGCTGGTTGCGGACCTTCGGTCCGGTAAACACGTCCCGCGGTTTCTCAGGCTAAAGCCTGCGGGCTAAAGTCCGGTGAAACCGCGTTTTTAAGCGGAAGC
>JAITHL010000016.1 GCA_031279975.1 Treponema sp.
GCCGAAACGCTCTCCCAGTGACGGACCGCCGGGAGTTAAAACCATCTGGTTAGGCTTGCAAAAGCTTTATACCCTATTTGACTACCGCGATATGTTCAACTTTGTAGGGCAAGTTTAGCCTCTGCGGGGGTTCTACCCCCGCAACGCCCCCGCCGGGGGCAAAAAGGCGCAGCCTTTTTGCCGTAGTCCGCGCTGGCCAATGGGAGAAAAAGGCGGCATGGAAAGGCAGCCGCTTGCGTGGCATAACCAAGCCGTCAGCGGACGGAAGCCCGAAACAGGATGTTGAGGGCTGTAGTTAGGCCCCCTGGTCCCCCCTTATGTTGTTGACAGCGCAACCCCTTCAGCTTGACCCTATAACTAATAGCTGTATAAGCCTGTCCGCCAATCTGACTTCTTGGAACAGGCCAATCCGCTTCTATGCCTCTTGCCATCCAATGCCCCTATACCCCGTCCGTTCTTGGCGGGGATCATTTTTTTATGCGGAATTATGACCATCAACATTCCCCGCAAGCCCGGCGTCTACAACCAGGAGCTTACGTACTACAACGAACACAACGGCGATACCAGGGATGTGAAACTGCCCCATGTTCAGCGTTAATCCCGCTACGCCGGAATAATCCGGCGCGGGATGTATGTTTATCCGCGGCAGGGGGAAAGTTCCTCAAGCCGCGGTTCTATGCTGCCCTGTCGCGCGCCGGCAGGTAAAAACGGCGCGGCAACGGGCGGCTCCCCGCTTCCCTAAAAGCCCTTGAGCGCCGCGCCTATGGCTCCGGCGTAGATTCCCCTTTCCAGGGGGCGTACCAGGATTCCCAAGGCGCGGGAAAGGGTTTTCGCTATGCCGGCGCTCTCTGAAAGCCCCCCCGACAGGGCCGCCGGTTCAGCCAGGGAGAGCCTGGCCGCAAGCGCCCCTATCCGGGCCGCCATAGCGTCCGCCGCGCCGCCTAAAATCGCTTCCCGCGAAACCCCTTGAGCGATGAGGGCGGTAATCTCCGATTCAGCGAAAACCACGCAGGTACTGTTCAGCGCGGCGCTTCTTCCCGCGGCGAGCAGTGTTTCTACCATAGCGGAATCCGCCCCAAGCCGGGCGGCGACGGCTTCCAGAAAACGCCCCGAACCGGCGGCGCATTTGTCGTTCATAAGAAACTCAAGAACCCTGCCCTCTTCAAGGGTAATAACCTTGCAATCCTGACCGCCGATGTCTATAAGGGTCTTTACACCGGGATAGAGAAACTGCGCGCCGGCGGCGTGGGCGCTTATTTCGGTAATTGTTTTGCGGCTCCCTTCAATCCGCGCTCTGCCGTATCCTGTGGCGATCAGCGGGACAGGGCGCGGCGCGGCGCGGGGGACGGCGGCGAACAGCGCGTCCCGCGCCGTAACGCCGGTTTCCCGCGTGTTCCATCCCGAAGGAATGACGAACAGTTTTTCAATCCTGACACCCGCTCCCGCGTCCAAGAGGAGCGCTCCCTTGCAGAAGGCGGAACCCGAATCGATGCCCGCCGCGTACCGTATATACGACATGTATGCGGCCCTTTTTTACAACGACCCGGCGGCGCCGTCTAGTATGCCGGCAACAGGCGTTTGTTCACGCAAAATAGACTTTTACCAAGGGGTCTTCAATCAGAGCATTTCGATAAACGCGGCGGCTCTGGTTTTAAGCTGCTCCGCGTCGCCCTGGGAATAGCCGGTTTCAACCGAGAGAAAGGGAATGTTCCGCTCCTTGAGAAATTCCCTGACCGTGTGGGTTTCCACCGCGTAGGTATGGCAGGACTGGAGCAGCATTTCCACCACCCCGTCAATGTTAAACTGCGTACAGAGCCGCCCCCAAAGCTCAAGCCGGTTGGGATTGGGGGTCATCACGCTGCACCCAATGGCAAGGTAATAATCGGCCAGGGCTTCCAAGGGCGCGGCATCTTCGTCAACCTGCCGGTCGAACTGTTTCGCGCCGGTACAGTTTTCAAAAACCACCACCACGCCGCCTGACTCCTCGATGACCCGCACCAGTTTTTCCGTGGCGCCCCCTATGGGGCAGCCGGTAATGAGTATTCGCTTCGCGTTTTGAGCAGCCGCCCCTTCACCCTTTGCGCCGGAGTCCTTGATTTTCTTGATAATTTCCTCAAGCTCCCGCGTTTTTTCTTCATGGATGAACTTGAACTGGGAGCCGTACAGAATCTCAAGCTGCCTAAGCCCGGTGATGGGCGGAACCGGCGCGGCGGAAAGCTCATAGACCGTCTTTAAAAGCGCGCGTTCACGGTTCCGCTCTTTAACCGCCCGCCGCAGCTTTTCTTCGGTTATGGAAACGCCGAATGTACGTTCCAGCCGTTCTTTAAAGGCGTGTATTTCCCCAAGCCAGAGGGCGCGGGAACCTTCCTTGCGCTGGGTATGGGGCAAGTCCATCACATACACATCTTTTATCTTTACCAGAAGCTCGTACATCTTGATCTTGCCGTCGCAGGTGGTTTCCCCTACCACCAGGTCCGCGAAATACATATAGGGGCATTTATCGCTCACCGCAAACCCGTAGCTCGCTTTGATAAGGGGGCAGAGGTTGCTGGGCAGGGTTTTTTCCGCCTCCGCTATGGTTTCGTCGCTGGTGGAGCAAAGCCCCACGGGAATGAGGCCCGCGGCCATGATGAGTTCCACCGGCACGTAGGTACAGAAGGTTCCCACCACGGCTTTGCCGCTGTCTTTGAGCCGCTTCATGGCGATAAAGCCGTTCCGCCGGGCTTCGCCGAAGGACTCAAACAGCGCGGGCAGGGTGTTTATTTGATTGGCCATCTTACAAAAAGCCGTCCTTACAAAAAATTAGGATCGTCCAAGGTTGTCCAGGAAGCCCATTGTATTACCCGCGCGGCGTCCTGTCAAGCAGAAACAGGGAATAAATCAGGGCCGGAGGCTATGATTGTTAATTCCTTATACCATAGGGAAGTAACCCGCGCTCATTTTTCCAGGCTAAAAATCGTAATTTTTTACAATATGGGTTGGCATACCTAGGGAAGCGCTGAATAATTCAATCGAGACTGCGGACCGAAGGTCCGAAGTCCATTTAATCAGCGGTTCCCTAGCCTGCGGCCCCAGGGAACCAATAACAGAGAGCGGCGGCGGGCCTCCGCCCGCTGTTCTTTATTTCTTATTTTTTGTTTTCCGTGCTATACTTATTCCCATGATAACCTCTATTAACCATACCCAGATGGGCCGGGGCGTACACGGCTGGCTGGACAGTCATTTTCATTTTTCCTTTGCCGAATATTATAACCCCAGCAACATCCATTTTGGGGCGCTGCGGGTGCTCAATGACGATCTGGTACAATGCGGCAAGGGCTTTGACACCCATCCCCATGAGAACATGGAAATCATTTCCTATGTGGTGAACGGCGAACTTACCCACCGGGACAGCATGGGGAATGAGCGGACGCTGACCCGCGGGCAGATTCAGTATATGAGCGCGGGAACCGGCGTTACCCATAGCGAGTACAACCATGGGAAGGAGACGCTGCGGTTTCTCCAGATTTGGCTGTTCCCCGATAAAAAGGGCTACGCGCCGGATTATGGGGATGTTCAATTTGCCTTTGAAGACCGGCTCGGCCAATGGCTCCCCCTGGCGGCTTCCGCGGATAATAGGGACTCCGCCGCGCCGGTTAAAATCCATACGGATTGCAACGCCTATGCGTCCCTCATCAGTCCGGGTTCATCCCTGGATTTTACGGTTTTACCAGACCGGCAGGCATACCTGGCGCTTATCGAAGGGAACGCCCGGCTGCAAGGGCGGAACGGCTCCGCCGCGGAGCTTTTCATGCGGGACGCCGCGGAAATAACCGGAGAGAGTTTTACCATAAGCGCCGGACCGGAGGCGGCCCATGTCCTGATCATCGAAATGGCGCAAGCATGAAGCGGGGCGCGGTAAGCCGCTGGCGGCAACGCAAGGGGGAAGCCGCGTACCCTGGAGTACGCCCCCTAGGGAAGCACTGATTAAATGGGATTTTCAGCGGGGCTGTATTTTTTGCGGGGGGAGTACCGGCTGAAAAGCGGCAACCCGCCCGTCTCCGGCCCTCCTCCGGCATCATTCCGG
>JAITHL010000197.1 GCA_031279975.1 Treponema sp.
CCATAGTAATTTGTTTCATGTCCGCCTCCTTTAGAACGCAACGCCGATGTTCAGCCCAGGCTGCCAGCCAAGAGGCGTGGGAATACCGCCGCCCGGCAGCTTTGCATAGATATATGCCATGGACGGCTCCAGAAAGAAGTTTGGAGTGAACTTCAGCTTGTAGCCCGCCTTGAGGGACATGGTAATCCCGGACATACCGCCTTTATCCGCATCGGTTTCCCCGTCCAGCGCGAATACGTTAAAGCCCAGCCCCGCGTCAATAAACAGCTTGTCCAGCCCGTTTGACAGCGGATACCAGCGCCCGTGCGCGGCAAGGCCGAAGTAGAAGATGTCAACTTTGCTGTATTCGCCAAAGTACATATCCAGCGCGGCGCCTATGGTGAAATGGGGGTATACCGCAAACTCAAACGCCGGGGCAAGGGCGAACAGGGCGTTATCCTTATCGCTGTCCGACCAGATAATACCCTTGGTCAATGGAAAAAGGTCCAGACTTACGGCCCATTTCGATTCCGCCGGCTCAGCGGCTGCCCGCGCCGGAGCATTGGCCGCCTCTGCCGGGGCGTCAGCCTCCCGCGCCCCCAAAAAGCCGGTGATGGCTGCCAGTACCAGCAGCCCCAATACAATTTTCTTTGCCATTCAAAATTCCTTGGTAAGATTAGACGCTGTATTTCATAAAACCGCTCTTTACGGTAAACCCTGACAGCGGCATCCGCGCCGCCGTACCCGTAAATTCCAGGATTAACGGGTATTTCCCTTAAAATTTTATGTATGAAGGCGGATTTGGAGCCTATTCGGAAAATCCTTGCGGGAAACATCAAGAAATACCGGAAAATGATGGGGTATTCCCAGGAGAAGCTCGCTGAAAAGGCTGGATTGTCAGCGCAAACCCTGAACGACATCGAGGGCTGCCGGAGGTGGTTCAGCGCCGCCAACTTGACCAAACTGGCCAAGGCCCTCCGTATTGCCGAATACCAGCTTTTAGCGCCGGAGAGCGGAGAAACCGCCGAAACTCCCCATCAATCGCCCTTGCAAAGCCTTATCTCGCTGCAAAACAACATTATCAGCACTATCAATATTCAATTCGACAGGGCAAAAGACTCAGGCGATTTTGATTGAGCGCCGCAGCCCGCCAGTCAGCGCGCCGGCTACAGCATGGGGGAAGCGGGGAACAGGGCGGGGAACAAAATCAACCGGAGGTTTACCATCAAAGAGGCGCGGATAAAACCCGGCCGCCCTTATCCGCTGTTTGAATACCGGCGGGATACTAGGGTTGTCCTTGGAGAAAGGCATCGATTTGGGCCATAAAGTTTTGATAGGTATCGGTTGCGGGAATATCGGCGCAGCTTGCCCTGATAGCCCAGGCGTCCGCAAAGGCTATCCATATTTTGGGGATCAAAATCCCTTCAAGATCAAGGCAAACCAGGCGCATGGTCTAGCCTAGCATGGATTTTTCTCTTGGCGCAAGGTGCCCGCCCAGGGCCAGCGCATATAAACTTTTTGCGGGGGGAGAACCCCCGCAGAGGGGTACGCGGCTTCCCCCCTTAAGCCGCGCCGCCGCCCGCCTTGGGCGGTATTCCCGCTTCCCGCAGTGTTTTATCCGCCACAAAGGCCGCGCCTAAAAGCACAATCGCCGCGCCGGTTACGATAAGGATCGCGTCAATGCTTACCCGGTCGGCCAGGGGGCCGAAGATCAGCATCCCGGCGGGCATCATAATGCCGGATGCCATGTTGAACACCGCGAGGACCCTGCCCATATAGGCCGCTTCCACCCTGGTTTGCAGCAGCGTCATCGCCGGGGTACTGTAGAAGGGCATGGTCAGCCCCATGCTTCCCATAATAACGCAGTAGAGCCAGAACCGGGGGGCAAGCCCCAGGCCGATGGCCTCGGCCCCGCAGAGGGCGGTGGCAAGGGCCATGGTGTATACGCGGTTTTTGAAGCCCCCCCAGGCGCTGATGATAAGCCCCCCCGCTATCATGCAGCCTAAAAACGCGGTCTCGATGGCGGTAAGCCGCCAGACTTCGGCGCCGAAATCCCTGGTGACCTGAAGGGGCGTTAAAAAGGCGGCGGGGGAGACGGCGATAAAAAAAATCACCGAAAGCGCGATGAGCCGGAAAATAAAGCCGCGGCGCTTCACATACCGGAGGCCCTCTTTTAGGTCCCGGAAATAGTCTATTCCCCGGCGGCCGGCCTCCCCCCCGGCGGGTTGTACCGCCCCCGGGGAGCGCACCAAAAACGCCAGTATACTTATCCCGATAGCGGCGGTGATGACATCCAGCATAAAGAGCGATTCCAGGGGGGCGAAGGCCATAAGCGCGCCGCTTGCCATGGGAGCGGCCAGCATGGAAACCGACTGGATGCTGCCCTGGATGCCGTTGACCCTGGCCAGGCGTTCCTGGGGTACAAGCTGGGGAATGAACGCCCCTGCCGCCGGGTTCTGCGCGCCCTGCCCGAAGGAACGGGCCGCGGCGCAGGCAAGGAGTATTCCCTCATGATCAACGCCGAAAAACAGCAAAGCCGCCGCCGCAAGACTGACAAGGGCTATCCCGCCGTCGGCGATGTTGATAAGGTACTTCCGGTTAAAACGGTCGGCCCAGACCCCGCTGAAGGGGGAAATGAAAAACATGGGCAGAAAGCCGGCGGCGGTAAACACGGTCATCATGGACCCCGACTGTGTTTTAAGGGTGATATGCCAGAGGATGGCGTATTGAACCACCATGGAGCCGAAAACCGTCAGGGCCTGGGCGCTCAAAAAAAGGGCGGTATTTTTTTTCCAGTTTGTTTCCATAAGACGCTTTTTCCCTTAGGATACCGAAATCTCTTTGGCTTTTTCCAAAAACGCGGCGATGTTCTCGCTTGCCAGCTTCACCTCCCTGGCGCGTTTGGTAACTTCCTCAGAGGTCCGCTGGAGTTTCGCTATCTCCTGGCGGATTGCGCCGCTTTGCTGGTTTATCGCGCCGGTCCCGTCCCGCACCTGGGCGGTCATAGCCTGAATAGTCTTCAACGCCGCGAGTATCTGTCCTCCCCCGGCGGACTGCTCCGCTATCGCGCTGTTTACCTGGGAGAAGGAGCTGTCCAGGGTTTTGATTTCCTGGAATATCGTATCCATCGCCGCCACGGTTTCCCTGGAAACCCCGCTGATCCGCCCAATCGCCTGTTCCTGCTTTTTAATCTCCGTTGAAATGCCGCCGGATTCCTTGGCCGAAAGTTCAGCCAGCTTGCGAATCTCCGAGGCCACCACCGCGAATCCCTTGCCGGACTCCCCGGCGTGGGCGGCCTCAATCGCGGCGTTCATGGCCAGAATGTTCGTCTGCCCCGCGATGTCCGCGATAGTTTTGTTCGCGGTCTGCAAGGCCGCGGACTGGTCCCGCAGCCGGGACACTTCTTCGGACAGTTTCAGCAGCATACCGTGCCCCTCCCCGGAAGAACGGCTGAGGGTGTCCGTGATTTTGCTCACGCCGCCCACCACATTCCTGATGGCCGTGATATTCGACACCATCTGTTCTATCGCCGCCGAGGACTCAACAATCCGCGCCGCTTGGGTATACACCGCGCTGTTCAGGGAATCAATGGATTTAACGATTTCCCCAATAGCGCTGGAAGTCTGGGAAACCGCCGCCGTCTGCGCGTCCGCTTCGGCCTGCATGGCGTTCATATTGCCGGTTATCACGCCCAGGGCGTTGGAAGAGTCAACAATAACCGTATTCAGCCGCTTGCCGGTTTGGGTCATCCTGTCTAAATGCGCCTTCAGCTCCTCCAGCGCCCTATGGAGGCTGTCCCGTATCTTTATCAAAGCCCGCTGCATGGCTCCAAGGTCGTCGGTTCTGAACTTTTTAATATCCACCGAGAAGTCCCTGTTGGCCAGGGCTTCCGCGGCGTCTTCTATTCCCCGCAGGGGAATGGTGAGCATCCTATGGGTAAACGCCACCGCTATGGCGCCGGCGGCGCCCAGGAGTACCAGGCTGAGACTGATCAGCCGCAGCCGCAGCTTGTCAGCTTCCGCGGACACCGCTTTTATTGGCATGACGGATACTAAGTTCCAGCCGGTAAGGGCTATGGGTTCGGCGCAAATAAACGCCGCGCCGCTGGTTCCGAAAAACGAAGCCGGCCCGAGAATCTGATCCCGGAGCCGCTCAAAACCCTGGTCTATGAAGAAGTCCTTTTCCATGACCGCGCCCGCGTCGGGGTTTGAAATATACCGGCCTGAAGGATGGAGGATGAAACTCTTGATTTGGGGTATCATGGATTCGGCGTTCGCCATTTCGTCTAACGCCTTGATGCTCATATCTTCCGCCAGTACCGCGGCGGGATTGCCCTGCCCGTCATACACGGTTTTCGTCAAAGCCACTGTAAGGGTTTTGGTCACCATATCAAGGTAGGGTTCGGTAACAGCGACTCCTCCCCGGGCTGCCTTGCCTTCGACAAACCAGCTTCTGGCGGTATTATCATACCCCGCGTCAGGACGCCAGCCGTCGCCGGAAACAAAGAAGTTCCCCGGCTCGTTCCATTTGCCGAAGCTGGAGCCGAAAAAAGACAGCACCCCGGGAAGCAGCTTCGCCATTTTATCGAAGTAAGTTTGAAGCGCAAGCCGGTTTTCCTCGGACGCGGCGGCTTGCTTGATCAGGGGCAGGGCTCCTATGGCGGTAAAGTCCAGCAGCAGCGCGCGCTGCTGAATCTGTGCTTCCAGTTGGTCGCGCAAGTGCCGGGTGCTTTCCACAATGAACAGCTCAAGGGACTGGTACGAACTGGAGTGGATTTCCCTTATGAACACCAGGGATAATAACAGGGTAATGCCCGCGATTATCCCCAGGCAAACCGCCGTAAACATCGCCGCGAATGAAGATTTTCTATGTTTCGTCATAATAAGCCGCTGTCCTTTTGAAAAATAATACCAAAAAACTAAAGAAAGGGGAATAGCCCGCAACCCGGGGGGCCGGGGGGCCTTTCGGCCCTCCGGCGGGGGCGCTCACAGCGCGCTTGACAAAAAAATTAGCCTGGGATAACTTAATAGTAAGTTTTATCTAACATGTTTCTCAGGAGGTTATGATGAACAGAAAAGCAGCGGCCCTTTTGGCCCTGACCGTGGGTATCGCCGGTTTGAGTTTTGCGGGCGGTAAAAAAGCAGCCGATACCGCGCCGGTTTCAGGCGGGGTGGTAAATCTCTATTCCGCCCGGCACTATGAAACGGACAACGCCCTGTACGCGATGTTTGAGGAGAGGAACAGACGGGTATAAAGGTCAACGTGGTCAGCGCCGGAGCGCCGGAACTGATCGAGCGGATCAAGCGGGAGGGCGCCACTACCGAGGCGGACCTCTTTATCACCGTTGACGGCGGCGTGCTGTACACCGCCAAGGCCGCGGATATTCTCCAGCCCATCAGCTCTTCGCTGGTGGCGCAGAATGTGCCCGCCGCCTTGCGGGACAGGGACAACGCCTGGGTGGGACTGACCACCCGGGCCCGGATCATCGTGTATTCCAAAGAGCGGGTGAAGCCGGAGCAGCTTTCCACCTATGAAGACCTGGCGGATCCCAAGTGGAAGGGCAAGACATTGGCCCGGCCCTCCTCGGCCCTGTATGACCAGTCCCTGCTGGCCTCCCTCATCGCCCTCAACGGCGAGGCCGCCGCCCTCTCCTGGGTCAAGGGCTATGCGGGGAATTTCGCCCGCCCTCCCAAGGGCAACGACCGGGGGCAGGCCATAGACATTGTGGCGGGCCTGGGCGACGTGGCGCTGATGAATACCTATTATGTGGGACAAATGCTCAACTCCCAGAACCCGGAGGAAGTCAAAGCCGCCCAAAACGTGGGGGTCTTTTTCCCCAACCAGGCCACTACGGGAACCCATATCAACGTGAGCGGCGCTGCCCTGACGAGGTACGCCAAAAACAAGGACAACGCGGTGAAGCTCAT
>JAITHL010000198.1 GCA_031279975.1 Treponema sp.
ACGGGCAACTGCCGGCTTCTCCGCAATCTGGAAGACGAACCGGGCTGGCTTGAGATTTCCCCGAAAGACGCGGGGCGCCTTGATATTAAACACGGCGAGATTGTGCGGGTATCAAACACGCGAGGGTCTGTTTTGACCCGCGCAAAGGTGACCGGGCGGGTCAAGAAAGGCGCGGTCTACATGACCTACCAGTGGTGGGTCGGCGCGTGCAACGAGCTTACCCTTGGCAGCCTCGACCCCATAAGCAAGACGCCGGAATACAAATACTGCGCCTGCAAAGTCGAAAAACTCGAAGACCAGAAGGGCGCGTGGGGAGAAGTGAAGCGGCAATACGCCGATATCCGCGAAAAAATGCGGGTTGAAAAAAAGGCGGACCCGGTATAAGCGGGGCGCGGCAATAATCAGGGGGGCGTGGCGTAAACCCCGCCCCCTTCCCCGCGTGCCCGGCGGCGCATCTCGTGCGGGAAGCCGCAAGCCTCCCGTGAAAGAGACGGCGGGTTTGGGGGGCCGGCCAACAGCGGCAACCGGTATCGCCATTTAATCCCCGATGTAATACAATACTCTACATAAGTAACCTTGAAAGGTACCGGGATAGTATATGCATTCAATAGTTTTCCACATCCAGAAAGGCGGGACCGGAAAAACAAGCTGCGCCGGCAACACGGCCGCAGGCTTTGCCCGGCGAGGATACAAGACCGTTCTCATCGACTGCGACCAGCAGGGCAACGCCTCAAGCTGGTTCCTCACATCTCCCATCGACAGGGAACTGGCCGACGTTCTTACCGGCGCGGCCGGGGCCGCGGGGGCGCTCGTCGAGATCGCCCCCGGCCTCTCCATCCTTCCCGCAGCCCCGCTGGACGGCAACCTGACCGCCTTCGCGGAAACCGGGCTCATTAAGAACCCGAAAGCCTTTGAATTCCTGGTTGTCGGCCTTGCCGCTTTGAGCTTCGCCTATGCCGTCTTCGACTGCTCCCCCTCCTTTTCCCAACTGGAACGGGCCGTCATCGGCAGCGCGGACGAGGTGATCACCCCTTTGACCCCCGAATACTTCTCTATGGACGGGATTGAAATTTTTACTAAGGAACTGGCCCGGATCAGAAAGGCGATGCGCCGGAATATCAAACACGACAAGATCATCTGCAACATGATCAACCGGTCATTCAGCCACCATGGGGCTTTTTACGAAAACCTGAAAAAACTGAATTACCGGATTTTCCCGGTTCCCCAGGACACCCGGATTCCCAAGGCCCAGGTTTTTCATCAAAGCATCTATGACTTTGACCCCAAAACAAAAGCCGTCCCGGCCTTTGAAGGACTCATACAAGCCATAACGGAGGCATAAAACAGCATGGTAAAAAAACGCCAAAGCCTAAACGAAGAAATAACCCGCGGCATGGAAGCCCGCTCCATCGGCGTACCGGTTAACGATCAAGTAACCGGAAAGGTTACATTAGAAATACAAAAAACTACTATAGAAATACAAAATAATACAAAAAGCTACAAAAGCAATATAGTTTCAATCCGCTTTGATGAAGGCGACTATGAACGGCTCAGAGAAATCGCCCGGGAGCAGGGCACCAACGGGGCGGCCCTTATCAGGAAAGCCGTCAAGGACATCATAAAAGCCGCTGATAAGGCTTAACTGTTACCGGGATCCGATCAGGGGGTTGGCCTATGGCGTTAAGCAACGCGGAACCCCCGGGGCGCCCGGAAGAATACGGCGGGGCGCCCCAGGGGAAAAGCAGGGAAACCGCTTTGCGGCCGTCCGGCTTAACTGTAAAAAGGCGTCCCGGAAAACCCCGGTAAAACGCGGCCTCCGGAAAAAGGCCGAAAACCCCGCGCGGCCCGGCCCCCCGGACAGGACCTCAAGGCGGAGGGCCAGCGGGAAGAAAAGGAAAAGCAGCATCTGAAAGAGCTTTACCCGGAAGCATTCGCCGCGTTGTATGAAGAAGGTCTGTCAAAGGCGCCGTTCTGGGAGCCCGAAGGGTTAAGGCGGATAAGCGCCGAAGGGTTACGCTCTGAATAAATTGAAAGAATGCCGCGGCATAGTGAAATAAGCAAAAAACGGCCTTATAAGCGGGTTTCCTTGCTTTAGGTAATAAACCCCGGGAAAGCCCCGCTATGGCCTTCTATAACGCAATCTGGAGGGTTTTATTCGGGTATGCGGGCAGCGCATTACGAAGGCGGGGCGTGATCCCATCGGCGCCGGTTCCGGGCCAGGCCGGGCCTCCCTTTGCGCCCTTTATAAAAGGGGTACGCCGCTACCCTGCCGCCTTTATGAGGAGCCGCGCCGATAGCCGGACCCGCCGGATTTTCCAGGTCTTTGCAGGACCAGGCGGGGCGTGAAAAGCAGGAGCACGATCTGAGCAAAAGCGCCGCAGGCCGGCGCGGGATACTTTATGTAACACCCTTATTCCCCCGCCCAAGCCCCGGCCCCCTGGTTTTCGCCGGCATCTCTCCGGCGAAGCCCGCGCCACGGGCTTTGTGTTCCCCCGCGGCCTATGACCGCGGCAACAGAGTGCGTCTTTACGGTTGTTCCTGAGTTGGTTTCAGGGCGTTCGCGCTCTTGGGGTCCTGGGGGCGTTGAAAGCGCGGTTCTCCCGGAGAAGCGGCCCGGGCATAAGCGCGCCGCCTGACACGGATCCGCGCATGCGCTTGCCGCGCCCGGCCCTCCAACAGGAAACCCCGAAGCCGCCCCGCCGGAAGCCCTTCCCGCGGTTCCCCGCGCCTTTCCAAAACAGCCCTCCTGTCATCCGCTCCCGTTTTGATGAAGCACTACTTATGTAGCACAATACCCTGCATTTGTAACCTTTGTTAAGTTTTCCCATACTTGACGGAAGGGCGCTATGTAATACAATGCTCTACATGAGTAACCTTGAGGAGAAACGGCTGCGGCGGGGGGTTATGGCGCTTTCCGGTACAAACGCTTTGCTGCGGTCTATCCCGCCGATGGAAGAACTCTTGCATGAGCGCTGGGCGCTTGAGTTTTCCCACGCGCTGGGGAGAGGGCAGGTAAAAAACATAATAGCCTCTGCCCTTGACGAAATACGGCGCGACATACGCGGCGGGCAGCGGCCTGAGCTGCCGCTGCCTGAGCTTGCGGAGCTCCGCTCGTTAAGCCTGCTCCATTCGCAAGCCGCGCCGTCGCTCAAGAGCGCGGTCAATGCCACAGGCGTGGTCATTCACACAAACCTTGGCCGCGCGCCCCTGGCCTCCGAAGCGCTTGCCGCGGTCAACGCCGTCGCGGGAACCTACAGCAACCTGGAATACTCCCCCGAAAAGGGGGAGCGCGAGGGGCGCAATGCCCATGTGGAAGGGCTTATCCGCCGCGTCACCGGCGCGCAAGCGGCCCTCGCGGTGAACAACAACGCCGCCGCCGTCCTCCTTGCGCTCTCAAGCATAGCGGCGGGGCGGGAGGTCGTCGTATCAAACGGAGAACTGGTCGAAATCGGGGACTCGTTCAGAATACCGGAGATCCTCGCCTTTTCAGGCGCGAAAATGACCGCGGCAGGCTGCACGAACTCGACCCGCATAAGCGACTGGCGCAACGCAATCAACGAAAATACCGCGGCCCTGCTCAAAGTACACCCCTCAAACTACCGGATAGAGGGCTTTACCGCGTCCGCAAGCCGCGAAGAGCTTGCCGCCCTGTCCCGCGATCGCGGCCTTGTGTTCATGGAAGACCTGGGATCCGGCCTCCTCTCCCCCCTCAACGTCCCCTTCGCGGCGCGGGAACACCCGGTCAAAGACGCCCTTGCCGCGGGCGCGGACATCGTCACGTTTTCCGGGGACAAACTGCTTGGAGGGCCCCAGATAGGCGTAATCGCGGGTTCAAAAGACCTCATCGACAAGATGGGGCGGCATCAGCTCATGAGGGCCGTGCGGGTGGATAAGATGGCGCTCGCCGCTTTCGAGGCGACCCTGCGGCTCTATCTTGCGGCGCGGCAGGCCGAAATACCGGTGGTGAGAATGATTGAGCTTGGCGCAGGCGTTCTGCGCCGCAAAGCCCGCCGCCTCCTGCGGGTTTTGCGGGAAGCCGCCGCCAAACCGGGCGCCTCCGGTTTTAGTTTTTCACTTGTGGAGACGGAGGACGCTGTCGGCGGCGGCGCGTTTCCCGCGGACGCGCTCTCCGGTTTCGGCGTTGCTGTAAGCTCCTCTTCCCGTTCCGCAGAAAGTCTTGCTCAGGCGCTGCGGACATCCTGCATCCCTGTTATCTCTACCGTCCGGGACGGGCAGGTCGTCCTCCATGTCCGCACGCTTCTTGACGGCGACGAAAAAAGAATCGCTGCGGCTTTCTCGCAGGCGCTTTAGATGGAATACCCGTTTATAGTGGGGACCGCCGGGCATATCGACCACGGCAAAACCGCGCTGGTGCGGGCATTGACCGGCGTGGACTGCGACCGCCTTGAAGAAGAAAAACGCAGGGGCATAACCATCGAACTGGGGTTTGCGCCGCTCTGCCTTGCAGACGGCAGGATGGTGAGCATCGTCGATGTGCCGGGACACGAGCGCTTCATAAGGCAGATGGCCGCCGGCGCTTCGGGAATGGATGCGGGCATCTTGGTCATATCCGCAAACGAAGGGGTTATGCCGCAAACAAAAGAACACCTCGACATTCTTTCGATACTCGGCGTGCGGTTCGGCCTTGTCGCGCTTACCAAGAAGGATTTGGCCGACGACGAAACTCTCGCCCTTGCCGCGGAGGAAGCCGCGGGGTTAATCCGGGGGACCTGTCTTGACGGCGCGGCTGTCATACCGGTTTCGGCGGCCAGCGGCGAAGGGGTGGCGGAAGTCGCGGAAGAAATCGGGCGGATTTTGGACAAGATACCGCCTCGGAAAGGGTTCGGCGCGTTCTTCCTCCCCATCGACCGCGTTTTCAGCAAAAAAGGCTTCGGCAGCGTGGTAACCGGCGCCCTGTACCAGGGGGCCGTGCATGAGGGGGACGAGGTCGAGGTCATGCCCGCAGGGGTACCGGCGCGGGTGCGATCCCTCCAGACCCACGGCGCGAGAACCCCAGAGGCGCGGGCAGGGCAGCGGGTGGCAATTAACCTCTCCGCAGCCTCTCAGGACGGGCTTGAACGGGGGGATGCGGTTTGCGCGAAGGGCGCGTTTTTGGCGACTGATTGTATAAGCGCGCATCTTGAGGTGCTGCCCTCCGCGCCTCAGGGCGTAAACCATTGGCAGCGGGTGCGGCTCCATCTGGGAACGGCAGATGTGGTGGCGAGAATCGCGCTCCTGCGGCTGGGCGCCGCCGGGAGGTCGAAGGGCTACCTTCCGGGAACAGGCGGCCCTGTTCAGCTTTTGACCGAATCAAAGATAACGGCCGCGGCGGGGCAGCGTTTTGTGATACGCTTTTACAGCCCTCTTGTAACCATAGGCGGAGGCCGGATTATGCTGCCGAACGGCCTTGGCGCGCGGGGCAAGGCGGAGCGCGAGGCAAAGGCGGCGCTGGTGGAGGATCTTGCGGCGGATTTCGGGCCGCTCTCCCTGCTTGCCGCGATTGTGCGGGACCGGGGCGCGCTCTCCCCGTCCGGCCTTTTCGCGCTCTCCCAGATGGACAAGGGCGCCTTTGCCGGATATGCCCGCGAGCTTGCCCGCGAGAGCGAGGCCTACGGGCTTTTGACCTTTGGGAAGGCGCGGAACTTTATCTCCCGCGGCGCGTTCGACACGGCGGCGCGGGAGGTGCGAAGAACGCTTGAGAAGTTTCACGCGGTATCCCCCGAACTTGCCGGGCTTGACGCGGAAAAGCTGGCGGCGGCCCTGGGCGGCTCTTTTCGCTCAGGCGGCGTGCCCGCAGGGGACTGCAAAGAACTCCTGGCCCTTATGGCCGGGCGGAATATCATCGCTCCCGCCAGTACGGGTAAGGCCGGTTACCGGTCGGCGGATTTCGAGCGGTCTGCCGGCGGCAAATTCGCCGCTTTTGCGGGCCGCGTAAAAGCGGCCCTTGCCGCGGCGGGCTTCAACCTGCTTAAAGCGCCGGAGCTGGAAGCGAAGCTTGCCGTTCCGCCCGCCGGCCTAAAACGCGCTCTTGCTTTTCTACGGGAGGAGGGCGAGCTCTGGACGCTGGAAGGCGGGCTGCTCTTTTCTTGCGAGCTGCGGGACAAACTCCTTGCGCTGCTTGCGGCAATGCAGGATGGCATAACCGTGGCCGCGCTTCGGGATGCTGCAGGGGTGAACAGAAAAACGGCGCTCTCTATGCTTGATTTTCTGGATTCCCAAGGCCTAACACGGCGGGAGGGGGACAAGCGGATTCTGGTGAAGGAGGCGCAGGCGCTCCGGTAGGGTACGAATAATACCGTTGACACAATAGCTCCCGCTGTGCGCGCTCGAAAAATAAGGCGCTTACCAAACGCGCCGTAAAGCCCCTGCCTTTAGGCATAAGGCGCAAAAAATTGGAACCGCCGTAAAAGCTCCCTGTAGGGAGTTTTTGCGAAAACCAAGCTATACCCCTGGCAGGTATCGTTGAAGCAAGAATCCCCCGCCTTTAGGCACCGGGAGTGTCAAAGCAATTACATGGAACCCTTAGACGGGCCTAAAGCAGCGCCTTGTGAAAGGCGCCGGCGGCAACGTGCCGATTACCGAAAACGAAAGAGGAATTTATCCGCGGCAAGGAAGACGCTCAAAACAATAAACCAATTTCGCTCCTAGCAAAATGGCTGCCGTCGGTGAACGCATCCGGCGGGAAGACCCGGGCCTGGGGAAAAAGTTTTGCGAAAAAGCTGGGTTTGTCCGAAAAGGATTACCGCCGGCAACTGGCGCTGCTCCGGGCCCGGCTTGACGTGGTCGAAGTCAAGATGTCCGCCAACCAATGGGACGCCGTCAAATACGAAGCGGTTCCGCCCGAAGCTAATGTGCTTTACCGCAAGGCTTTTGTCAAACACGACGAAGAGCGCCGCAATGAATTTCTTGCGAAACTCCAAAAAGGCGAGGCGGCTATTAACAGCTTTGATTTGCTTCTCGATGCCGCCGGGAGCAATGCTATGAAGCAGGAAGAATTACCGGCGGCGGTTCTTGTTGTTTCCGACACGGAATTCGACGCCTGCGCTTTCTCCAATTCAAAAGAAAGCATAAACGAAAAACTATTTACGGCTATCAAAAAACGCCGGAACGAAAAAGGCTGCGCGCTGCCCCGCCTGGTGTTTTGGAATGTATGCAGCCGCACAAACACGGTTCCGGTTAAAGAAAACGGCCCCGGCGCGGCGCTGGCAAACGGGTTTCCGCCCAACGTAAGCCGCATGATTATGTCCGGCAAACTCGATCCCTTCGAGGCGCTGTGCGACGTGCTTGCCGGCGGGCGCTACTCAAAAGTGACCTATAGCTAAACAAGCCTTTGGTCCTGTTTTTGGGGACCCCGGCCAAAATGTTTGACAAAACACTACTTATGTAATACAATAACATACAAAAGTAACCTTAAAAGTTACAATACTATAAAGGTTTAATAAGGAGCAATAATAGGATGTTTGCTGTTGAAACGATCCGGGTGATTTTGACGCTGCTGGTTTCCGCCTCGTTCTTGGGCGCGCTGATTCTGCTCAAGAAGAAATATCGTCTCGGTTTTACCGGGAGAACCGTAACCGCTCCGGTTCTCGGCGCGGTTTCCGGCATCGCGCTGCAAGTGATCTTGGAGCGGAAACCCTAAGCGGACCCGGCGCGGAAGCTAAAAAACGGGTTAATATAATAGGCCAGCTTTTTACCAAGAGCTTGCGGTTGGTTGTAGTACCCCTGGTGCTTGTGTCTATTATCAAAGCGGTTTCCCAATTCCATAATTCCCGATAAGGGGTGCGGAAAGCAGGTAAAATTATCGGCTCCCTCTTGATAACCCCGCAATTTCAGCGGTGTTTTCGATCATTACGGCGAGGCTTTTTAACCTTAACGCCAATCAGTTGATCGAATACAAAGAATCGGCCTCCCGTCCCGCGGACGTAGCCGCGGCGCTCCTCAATCTGGCGCCTGACAATATCTTTGCCGCGGTTTCCTCAAATTCCGTATTGCCCGCGGTCTTTATGGCGGTTTTGATCGGGGCGGCTTCGCTTTAAGTCAAAAAACCCTCCCCCAAATCAGGAGAACGTTTTGAAGGGTTTCTGGAAACCGCCTATGACCTGGTACTGTAAATCGTTCATCTTTCGGTTGATTTTATTATTGATATGGGGCGAACCTTGATCAATGTAAGCGACAGTATTCTGGCGGGTAAATCGGAGCGCGGCATTAACACGAAAATATTGCACACCAAGGCATTGCTCAACGAAATGGAAAAGGCGTAGGCAGGAAAAAGCGTGCCTTTTGGTATCCGGCGGTTGCAAGAATATCCGGATTCTTGCGTTCTAACCTTTCAGTTCTCGGGACGGCAAATTCGGGCGTTTTGCGCGGCCCCGCTCTGTTTTGTTAAGTCCCGTCATGTTTTCTTGGGTTTGACAAAACACTACTCATGTAATACAATGCTCTACATGAGTAACCTTAAAAGCTGCTTAGGTACAAAGGTTTAATAAGGAGGTTCACCTATGGCGGAAAAATTCCTGGATTGTTTGGGAGAAGCCTGTCCGGTACCCTTGATGAAAGCGCAGAAAGAGCTTGCGTCCCTGGCGGACGGAGACGTGCTGACCATGACCGTTGATTACCCCTGCGCGGTGAAAAACGTACCCGAATGGGCCCGCGGTCAGGGTTACAACGTTAAAATCGAAGAAATTGACGAGGAGACTTGGGACATTGTTATTGAAAAGACAAAGTAGAGGGGCATTATGGATGAGAAGACTCCGGCCTATTATGAGACCTTGATAAAAGACGAATGGAGTTACTCGAAGGGCGCCGTAATTATGGCGGTCCTGGCAACATCGCTCATGGCGTTTGCAGGGGGATGGGGCGTATCGGGCATATTATCCGCCTGGGGAGGGAAATTCTTCGGACTGTTCGGCGTCGGTTTGGACGGGTGGCTTAAAAAGGATCTGTCCACATTCAATCCCCTGGGGCAGGAAACCATGACGAATGCGGGCATTGCTTTTGGGGCTTTGATTTCCTGCCTGCTTGCGGGGCAATGGAAAATCCGCCATGTAAAAAGCATCCGGCAGGTATGGGCGGCAATCCTCGGGGGGCTTTTAATGGGCATCGGCTCACGCATAGGTCCCGGATGTAATATCGGCGGTATGTTTTCCGCGATTCCCGCTTTTTCATTAAGCGGCTGGGTGTTTTTTGTGTTCGTCTTTTTAGGCTCTATATCGGGCGGAAAACTGCTGCCGTATTTTATCCCTCCGGTCTCCCATGAACGCAGGCTGAAAACAAAAAAATCGGCTCCCGGACAACTCAAACAGAAGCGGAACGTTCAGATTGCCCTGGGGATACTGCTTATTATGGTATGCCTGGCGTTCGCCGGGGCCGCCGGCAGGACCGCTCCTTCCGCGGGGCTTATGTTGTTTACCGGGCTGGGGCTGGGTTACACCCTGCGGCGCTCGCGTTTTTGCTTTACTTCGGCGTTCCGGGACCCTACGCTTACCGGCGAAACCAAATTGACAAAAGCGCTGCTTGTTGCGCTGGGCGTCTCCACTATCGGCTTTGCGGGCGTACATATATCCCGGTATGGGGTTGACCTTTCCAAACTTCCGGAAAATATGGGCGCGTTGGCGCGTCCTATAGGGCTTCACCTGGTTATCGGGGCGTTTTTGTTCGGCCTGGGCGCGGTCTTGGCGGGCGGCTGCGCTTCGGGAACGCTGATGCGTTTCGGTGAAGGCTACGTCCAGAACGCGCTTGCCTTTACCGCCTTTGTTTTAGGCGCAATTATCGGAGACGGGTTATACGCCGGTCCCGTCAAGGAAAACCCGTTTCTTTATTCCGGCAAAGGCGTATATTTGCCCGCGGTACTGGGCGGCTATGGCCCTGTCATACTGATTCAGCTTTCGGCACTGGGGTTATTGTGGATTATTGCGGACTGGCGGGAGAAGAAGAAATCCGCGGGTTTCGGCAAGGGCTAACCCGCGGGAAAAGGAGAAACTATGAAAGAAAACACCCTTGAAGGGCAAGGGTCCCCCGGGGCGCCCCGGGAACTGCCCGCGCTGTTTGAGTCCTTCGGCGAAGCCCGGCGGAACGGCTTTATCGCCATGAAGAAGCTCAAAGACAGCGGCAAAGCCGTGGTGGGGACCTTCTGCACCTACGTG
>JAITHL010000022.1 GCA_031279975.1 Treponema sp.
CTGATTAAATCAAGTTTTTAAAAATAGCCCGCGGATTGCGCTGATTACCGGTAACAAAATCTGTGAAAATCAGTGCTAATCCGCGTTAATCCGCGGTCCCTTTTGATAATGCCGAATTAATCAGCGTTGCCCTAGGGAAGCAGTAATTACAAACCTTTGGTTTGATGTGGATTAAAAGGGTTTTGTTACCGGAAATCCGTGGTAATCCGTGTAATCCGGGGACTTTTTCACGGACGTTCCGTAAAAAAAGGCCCTCCGCTTCATGCGGAGGGCCTTCAATCAGGCGGCGGCAAGCGCCGCCCGGCAAGGGTTAATTGTTCATGTCAATCTCAAACCTAAACCGCTTGGCGAAATACTTACCTTTAACCGTATAAGAAAGAAGGGTGCCGCTTATATCGCTTGGATAACGGTCCCCAATAGGGTCTACCAAAGCCGCTTCGCCGTTCCATTGGGTAAGCATATTAATAGACTTTGTACCGGTTTCGCTGACGCCCTTGTGTACATAGGCATACACATCCCAAGTGTTCGGCCTGGAGGCCCCGTTAAAGGGTTTGGTATAGTTAGGATCGAACTCAACATGAAGTTCTTGGGTATCGTTATCAAAGCTATAGGTGATCATAGGTTCAATCCCAGGCGCCCATAGGGTAATATACTTGGTAACGTCATCAGCCAAGGGCTGGCCGTGGGTCGAAGTGTTGGTAGCCCCATTCACGCCGGTTGCGGGGTGGACCTGCCATTTTATGACGTTGGGGTTCTTACTGCTTAACACAGTCTTATCCACCGTAATGTCGGTCACCGGGACAAACACCCCTGGGTCAGGAGGAGTCGTGCTTTGTTTATACACATAGACGTTCTTTTCAGACGCTATCACCCCATCCTTCGTAACCTTTACGCCGAGCGGCCCGGTACTATTGGCTGTTACCGCCAGCTCATACACCGTATCAGAGACCTTGGTTAAGGCGCCCTTCGTGGCATGACTACTGGTAAAGCTGATGCCGGCCGCCGTTAAACCGCTTACCGCCTCGCTAAAGGTGAAGGTGAGATTCGTGGTATCGGCAGTGGGGCTGCCATTGGCGGTAACGGTGTACTCAACCGGCTCCGGATCGGGGGTAAAGCCGCCTCCCAGGTCCCCATCGGTGATGGTGAAGGTGTGGGTCCGGTTGTACAGGATCAGATTCTTCTGGGCGTCCTTATAGACCTCGTAGACATCCGCCCCCTTCTGGAGGATTATCTTTACGCTGTAATCCGCTTTATTGGGAACAATCGGGAAGGTATCCGAACTCTTCATGGTAACGGTGTAGGTAGAGGGCTTCAGTACCGGAACCTCGGGAGCGAAACCGGCGCTTCCGGTCTTGCTATAGACCTGCACATTGGTAATGCCCGCGCCGCTGGTCTGGTTCACTGCGTTGATAATGGTTTGTATCTTGGTGGAGCCGCCGCCGCCGGAACCGCCGCCCCCGGGATCGCTGCCGCCGTCATTCAGGTCGCTGTCGTTGATGGTAATATCAACCGTCCTATCCCGGATAACATGGAACCGGTATACCGCGTAGTAATCTTCTCCCTGCCCCGCGCCCAGGGGGTTCCTTACGATAACCTGTATCCAATACTGCTTACCGCTCTCAATCTGCACCGCGGGGGTGCTTGTAACCTCAAGCGAGCCGGTGCTGCCGGGGCCGATTTCCCCCTTGGGGTTAAACCGGGAGTCCGCCACCGGCTGGGCGGAGTATGAGAGTATCTTGCCCGTGTCATCCGGGTCAATAACGCTCACATGGGTTACATAGCCCAGCCTGGTCTTGTTGAAGATTTTGATCAGGCCGTTTCCTGGGGTGTAGTCCTCCGGCTCGCCCAGGGTGTCGTAATAGGCCAGCTTGTATGTCTGCTTGGGCCGTATCTCTACGGGATTCCGTTTGCCGTAATTTCCCCCGGACTTATCCGTGAGGAAGCGCACATCCGCATTGCCGGTTTCAACGATGAACTTTTTAACGCCATCCTTGTACAGGTAAGTGGGATACTTCATCCGCACATCACCATCCTCCGGATCGAGCTCGTCAGTCCCATTGGTATCCACCAGTATGCCCTTGATAACCGTCCCGGTTTCCGAGTTGTTGGTAATCTCAAGTATGCCGTGGAAATTGTCAACAACGATGTCCTCTATATCCCCCGGCACATCCTCGCCGTCCTTGGCCGCGTCATCCGGGTAGGGGGGCCACTGATCGGTTATGCTGTACTCCATATTATTCGTTCTATAGAAATAGAGGTACAGGGTGTGCCACGAGTTGAGGTCCCCGCTGGACAGGACTACCACATTCTTGGGCCCGGCGGTTCCGCCTTGCGTGGGGTCCGTGATGCGGGTGTAGTCAATCTTGACTTCATGCTGACCCACCGGCAGGTAAACCAGTTGGAGGTCCGTAGTACGGGGGCCCGGGTCCATGACATACTTCCCCGCATCAAAATCAACCAGCTTCACCTTGGCGGTTTTGGTAAGGTTCTTCACGATAAGCGGGTGGGTGTTTTTCCGGTTTGCCCCGCCAGGAATCTCCGGCCCTGGGTTGGCGCTGTCCTCCAGATCCATATCATCCGGCGTTTGCCCATCCGGGAGCGCTTCGGCAATTTCTATCTCCCCCGTGGAGGCTTTCCGGTAGATAAAAATCTTATAATCCACCGCCGAGCGCATAAACTGCTGGCTCGTGAGCGTTTTCATCTTATCCCCGCTGCCTTCGATCCCGGACGGATTGGTAAAATAGGTAACTTTTATAGTGTACGTACCCTCCGCGGGCACCTGGTAGGTGCCAAAAACCTTTCCCGGCCCCGGCACATAGCGCTTCGGCTCCTGAGTCTCATCCGCGGCATACTCCTTTGGATACTCCGTATTCTCCGGCGGGTTATCCCGGTCTATGTCTATCTTGGTAACATGAACGCTCTTGGTATAGTTGATAAACCAGAGCACCGCATAATTATTGTCCCGTATGTTCGCGTCGATTTCGCCGGAAATATTGACCCTAATCCCGGCTTCTGGATCGTATCCAATCGGACCCAAACATCCAGCCAAACAGAAAGCAATCAGCGCAAGGCCGATTCCGTACTTCCCTTGTTTCATAGCTCCCTCCTCACAGGTAAAGTATGAATATTCACATCCATCCAGTTAATAGTATACCAAATTTTTCACCAATTTCAATAGCCGGCGGAATAAAATCAAAAACCTTCGCCCGTTACCGGTCCGGTATGGCCCCGAACCCGCAGTAGGGGGCCAGGGACCGGGGCAGCCGGACCGAACCGTCGGCCTCCTGGAAATTTTCCAGCGCCGCGATGATGGCCCGGGGCAGGGCTATGGCGGTGCCGTTCAGCATGTGGACAAAGGGATGCTTGCCCGATGCGTCCCTATAGCGGATGTTCAGCCGCCGGGCCTGGTAGTCCGTGCAGTTCGAGGCGGAGGTTACCTCCCCCCACCCGCCCCCGGCGGCGTCCCCCGCCGCGGCCCGGCCCGGCATCCAGGCTTCCAGGTCCCATTTGCGGTAGGCCGGCGCGCCCAGATCGCCGGTACAGGTCTCCACCACCCGGAAGGGTATCTCCAGCCCCTGGAAAAGCTCCTCCTCCACCGCCCGCAGTTCCTCATGCATGGCCGCGCTTTCCTCCGGCAGGCAGAGGATGAACATCTCAACCTTGCTGAACTGATGGACCCGGTAAAGCCCCTTGGAAAACTGGCCCGCCGCGCCCGCCTCCCGCCGGAAACAGTGGGAAAGCCCGGCCATGCGCAGGGGCAGCTTTTCCCGGGGCAGCACCGCTCCGGCGTAATAGCCCCCCAGGGTGATCTCCGCGGTCCCCACCAGGCAGGCCCCCTCCCCTTCCAGGCGGTACACGTTGGACTCAGGCCCCCGGGGATTGAAGCCTATGCCCTCAAGAATCTCCTCACGGGCGATGTCCGGCGTGATAAAGGGGGTAAAGCCCCTTTGCCGCAGCAGGTCCAGGGCATACCGGATAAGCCCCAGCTCCAGAAACACCCCCTCGTTCTTGAGATAGTAGAATTTCGTCCCCGACGCCTTGGTGGCCGCGTCAAAATCAATGATGTCCAGGGCCTGCCCCAGGGCAACATGATCCGCCGGGGGGAAATCAAAGCGCCGGGGTTCCCCTACCCGCTTGACCTCCCGGTTATCCGCGTCTTCCCTGCCAACCGGCGCGTCCGGGTGGGCCATATTGGGTATGCGCCGGGCCTCGTCCGCCAAGTCCCGCTCCGTCCGGGCCAGCTCCTCCTCCGCGGCGGCTATGCCTTCCTTGAGTTTCTTCCCTTCCTCGATCAGCGCGGCCCGCCGTTCCGGTTCCAGGGCGCCGCGCCCCTCCTTCATGGCGGCGGCATTGGCGTTCCGCCGCCGCTGGAGCCCCTGCAAGGCCCCGGACAGTTCAGCCCGCCGGCGGAAAAGCCGGACCACCGCGTCCGCGTCGGCGGCCATATACCGGTTGGCGATGTTCCGCTTAACCGCCTCCACATTATCCACAATAAAATGATAGTCCAACATGCCCCAAGTCTACCGGTCCGCCCCTGTTTGAACAAGCCAGGGAACCGGGAGCGGCGGCCATGGAGAACCACGGATTATCCCTGCTACATCCGTAAAAATCCGGGCCGGACCAAGGGTCCGCAATCCGTAGCCCCCTTTTCCCTAGTAATTCAGGTCCCCCTGCCTCCGCGTTGGGGGGCTATACGAGTAGCCCTCAAGAGGATATTATAGAACGTATCTATGGTATTTCCGTTTCGCCGCTTATATCAAAAAGGGACCCTGCTTCTGCTTGCGGTCTCTGTTTCGCCCCTCCTTGCCCAGTCCCGGCAGGCCCCGGTCCGGTCGTTTCCCTCCCTGGACCCTGAGGGCCAGGCATTGGCGTTCAACCGCCTTGCCCAAAGCGGAAACTATACCTGGAAGGACCTGGCGGATATCGCCCTCTGGTCCTCCCAGGCGGGGGAACGCCTGGGGATGGGCCCGGACGGCCCTTCGGCGCGGGAACTCCTCCTCCAGGCCGCCCAAGGGCTGCAAGCCGGTTTCCCGGAAAATCCCAAAGAAGGGGGCGCCCGCCTCCTGGCCTATATCCACGGCCAATATCTGAAATCCTATGCCCCCCATCAAACCCTGCTGGATACCCTCCTTGTTACAGGCCGGTATAACTGCGTCTCTTCCGCCGTATTCTACGCCATCCTTGCCGCTTCCGCGGGGCTGGAAGTACAGGGGGTGATAACCCGGGATCACGCCTTTGTAAGCCTTCATGCCGGCGGCGAGGCGGTGGATGTGGAAACCACCAATGCCTACGGCTATGATCCGGGAAACCGCCGGGAATTCCAAAACGCCTTTGGAAAAACCACCGGCTTTACCTATGTCCCCGCCCGGAATTACCGGGACCGCGCCGCTATTAGCGCCCTGGAACTCGTATCCCTCATATTAAGCAACCGTATTGCCGAAGCGGAATCCCAGCGGCGCTACGCCGGCGCCCTGACGCTGGCGGTAAACCGGGACGCCCTGCTCGCCGGACGCCGGGAGGCGGTTTCCTCTCCCTTCTTCCGGGACCCCAGGGCCGATCTGCTGGACCGGATATTTAACTACACCGCGTCCTTGATCCAGGCCGGAGCGGAGCAAGACGCCCTGGCCTGGATGGATATTGCCCAGGCCCGGTATCCCGAAGACCCCCGGTGGGAAGAGGCGGCCCATAGCGCGGTAAACAACCTGTTAGTCAAACTCCTGCGCTCCCAACGGTATGGGGAAGCCCGGACGGTTCTTGCCCAGAACGCCCGCCGGCTTACGGAACAAGCCCGCCGGGAACTGGAAATCCAAACGGTAGACGCGGAATTCCTTTTCCGGGCCGGAAAGATTACCAGCCCCCAGGGGGCTGAACAGCTTTTAGGGGACCTGGAAACGGCCCTGGCGTCCGGCCAATTGCCGAAAAACCGGGGGGAAGCCTTGCGGACCTTTATCCTCCTCAAGGAAGGCGAGCGGGCCGCCGAATCAGGGGGATTTGCGGGGGGAATCCGCTATCTGGAAGGGGCCATCGCCCGGTACGGCGCCAATATCCGTATGGAAGAAGCGTTGCGGGTATACCAGGCCAACCGGATCGCGGAACTGCACAACCGCTTTGCCGGCCTGTTTAACCAGCGGGATTACGCGGGCGCCCGGCGGCTCATCCTCGCGGCATTGGAAGAATTTCCAGAGAACCGGCGGCTCCAATCGGATTTGCAAACCCTGGAGCGCACCCTTGGCGGCCGGTAAACCGGGCCCGGGGCGGCCCCCCGCGGGGGAGCCTTCCCCCGGCGCCGCGCCGCCCTATGAGGAAAATTATCATGAAGAAAGCGCGTTTCTTAATCATAACGGCCCTTGCGGGGGCCGGCATACTCGGCGCGGGAGCCGTTGCGTCCGCAAGCCTCCAGGGGAAACCCTTCCTCCTCATCCTGCTCTTCCTGGCCCTGGCCCTGGCAGCGGCCCTGGCCCTGATCAAGGAATCCTGGGGGGCCGCCAAAGAATCGGAACTGCGGCTGCGTTCCCTTGCCGCCGTCAACGCTGAACTGCGGACCCCCATGACCAGCATTGTCGGGTTAACCGAACATGTCATGGATTTACGGGATATTCCCAAGAAGGCCCGGGACTATCTGGTAAAAATAAAGGGCAACTCCCTCAGTGTTATTGACAGTGTTACTGATTTTTTGGATGCCTCAAGCCTGGCGTCCGGCAAGATAAGGCTTAACCAGACCCCCTTCAGCCTCCACGAACTCCTGGAGCATTTGGAAACCACCGCCCAGTTGAAGGCCCAGGAAAAGGGGCTGGATGTGTATTTCTATTCCGAATCCTTTATGGAAACAAAACTCCTGGGGGACCCGGTCCGGCTGCGCCAAATTCTCCTGTACCTGCTGTCCAACGGGATTAAGTATACCAATTCCGGCACCATTAAGCTCATGGCGGCCATGGAAGGCCAGGAGGAGGGGGAGATAGCCGTCCGGTTTGAGGTGAAAGACTCCGGGATAGGCATGACCGCAAAGCAGATAGCCCGGATAGGCAGAGGGACAGGGGCACAATTCGACTGGAAATACGGCGGGGCCGCCGTCGCCGGGCTGCCGGCGGTCAAAAAGTTCATAGAACTGATGGGCGGCGCGCTTGAGGTGGAAAGCTCCCTGGGAATCGGCAGCAAATTCAGCTTTGTCCTGCGTTTTCCCCGGCGCCCCGAAGCGGACGGGCGGGCCGTAAAAGAGGAAATCCTGATGGTCGAACAGCGGCGGCCCGCCTTCAAGGGCAGCGTACTGATATGCGAGGATAATCCGATCAATCAGGATGTGGTGGAGGAACAGCTTAAACAGACCGGCTTGCATCCGGTTATCGTGGAGAACGGCAAACAGGGGCTTGATGCGGCGGTTCAGCGCATGGAGGCGGGGGAACCCTTTGATCTTATTTTGATGGATATTCAGATGCCCGTCATGGACGGCCTTGAAGCGTCCATGGAACTGCACCGCCGGGGCTGTAAAACCCCCATAGTTGCCATGACCGCCAATATCCTGTCCCAGAACCGGGAAATATACCGCAAGCACGGCATTACGGACTATCTGATTAAACCCTTTGTGGCCCAGGAATTATGGCGGTGTTTGACAAAACACCTCGGTTCCGGCGAGGGGGAGCCGGAACAGGAGATGTGGTACACCCTCGGGTTTCAAGCGTTTGATGAGGAACATTCATAAACAAGAGAACTGTTCTGAAACTTCAGTTTCAGAACAGCTTCCGCTTAAAAACGCGGTTTCACCGGACTTTAGTCCGCAGGCTTTAGCCTGAGAAACCGCAGAACGTGTTCCGAAACCAACCGGTTTTTGGAACACGTCTAAGGAACAAGGCCATGGAAAATACCGATAAATTTCGCATTTTGATTATTGATGGAGACCAGCCGAACAGCCTGGCCTTGGGTGATATCTTGAAGTGGGATTACGCCGTGTATATCGCTCCCGCCGCCGCGGACGCGCTGAACATGATGCTGGAAAGCAAACCGGACCTGATCGTGCTGGACGCGGTGCTGCCCGATATGAGCGGCTTTGAACTGTTGGAGCGGCTCAAGGAAATGGAAGAAACCCGGTCTATTCCGGTAATCTTTATCACCGGACTTTCAGGCGTGGAGGATGAGGAACGGGGGCTGCGGCTCGGGGCGGTGGATTACATAACCAAGCCCTTTGTCAATTCCATTGTGCTTGCCCGGGTGGGGACCCATATTCAGATAGTCCGGCATATCAGGACCATAGAGCGGCTCGGCATGATTGACGCCCTGCTGGACATTCCGAACCGCCGGTTCTTCGATATGCGGTTCAAGGAAGAATGGCGGCGGGCCTGCCGCCACCGCTCTTCCTTAAGCCTTATGATGATCGATGTGGACCATTTCAAACGCTATAACGACGCCTACGGCCATCCCCAGGGGGATGCGGCCCTCCAGTATATGGGGAGCATCCTGACCCGCAATTTACGCCGGCCTTCGGATATGGCCGCCCGGCTTGGGGGCGAGGAATTTGCGGTGCTCCTGGCGGATACCAACCTGCGGGGGGCGCTGATTGTGGCGGAGCATATCCGCGGCGATGTGGAAGCGTCGGAGATTCCCTGCTCACATACCGGAGAACTGACCGCCATTACCGTGAGCATCGGGGTAAATGCCCTGATCCCCTCAACAGACCAGTACTGCGCCGATTTTATCCAGCAAACGGATAAATACCTCTATGCCGCCAAGGCCGGAGGAAGAAACCGTATCGCCTCCCCCGGCTTATAGGCGGCAGCGCCCTACCCCCGCAACGCCCCCGCCGGGGGGGGGGCGGTCCCCCCTGGTGTAAATACTCCTTACAGGCCCAGGGCCAGCGCATATAAACTTTTAGGCGCGTTTTTGCTCCGCAAAACCGCGCTTTCCGCTTCAATCGCTTGCGCGGGACGGGGGCGCCGCCCCCGGAACCCCCGCTGGGAGGCCGAAAGGCCCCCCAGACCCCCCATAAAAAGTTTATATGCGCTGGCCCT
>JAITHL010000024.1 GCA_031279975.1 Treponema sp.
AGGGAGCGGCGGAAGAGGTCAAACAGCCATAAACCGCGTATTGGAAAGATACCTGAAAGGCGGGACATCACGGAGCGTCCTGAGGCTGTATGCGGGCGGGAGGAAGCCGGGCATTGGGAAGCGGATACGGCAGTTTCCCGGCGGAGTAAAGCGGCGGTATTTGTGGAGCGCAAATACCGTTATTACATCGCGGTAACGCTCAAGGACAAAACGGCTGAGGAGACGCTCCGGGCGGCGGTTCTGGCCTTGGGCGCGTTTCCCCGGAGGCTATTAAAAACAATTACGTTTGACAACGGGCTTGAGAACGCGCCGCGCGGGAGGATAGACGCGGCGCTTGGAAGGGCTTCGTGTTTTTGCAAGCCGTATCACCGTTGGGAGCCGGATACGAAGTATCCGCGGGGAGCATAGAGAACCGGAACGGAATCCCGCGAAGATTTTTTTCCGAAAAAGCATGATTGGAGATTGACTAAAAAAACGGAGCTTGATAAGGCGCTGGGTAAGATTAACGCGATGCCGGTGAAGTGTTTGTGCTTTCGTACACCATACGAGGTTTTGAGCCGTCACACAGGTGTTGCACTCGCCGGTTGAATCCGGGACTCTGGATAAAACGTAATTTTTGTAATACTCAAAATCACGCAGCCGTTCTCTTCACGTTGATCGATTTCAACTACTGGTTCATTTATCCTGTATTTCTCTTCCATGAATTCCTGGTGGGTTTGCTTTTTTGCCGGATCCTTGCTTTCCTCTACCAGCCGTTTGCTTTCCTCTACCAGCCGTTTGGTTTCCGCAATCAGCCGCTTGGTTTCCGCCGCTACTTCCGCCGGATAAGGCACGGCAACAACAGGAGGCGGCGGAACTTCCCGCTCCCCCCGATTCCCGCAGGCCGTCAAACACCATGCGATAGCGGCTGAATAAAAAACCATCCCTATAGTTTTCACCGCCGCTCCTCAGCCCTCTTTACCGGTTGCCGGTCATCTGAAGGGGAAGTATGGGCATAACCTGGCCATTGCGGAAAATCCGGTATTGTATATCCTGCCAGAACGCGCTTCCCCCGCCGCCGGACAGCAGGCCCTGGATAAACTCCCCCGGCCCCGCCCGCCCCGCCGCCGCCCCGCCGCGGGCCCTCGCAAAAAGCCGCGCCATGAGGGTTTCCAGCAGGGAAGGTTTGGGATACTCCCGGTAGATCGCCCTCTGGTCTTCGGGAATCCCCGCCAGGTTCCGGGCATAGGCCAGGGCGTCCCCTAAGCCGCCGATACGGTCCACCAGCCCGGCGTCCCGGGCCCGGGTCCCCGAATATATCCGGCCTTGGGCCAGGGCTTTCATGGCCTCCACCGGCATATTTCTCCCCTCCGCCGCCTTTTGGACAAATACCGCGTAGAGTTCCAGAATATACCGGCGGTACCGCTCCTCCTCTTCCTGGGATAAATCCCGCCGGGCCACGATGAATCCCGTAAAGAGGTCCGCGTGGTCCCCCCGCCTCAGGGTATCCATGCTGAGTCCCAGGGTATCGTAGAGCCTCGTATTGTAAAACCAGCTTCCGATTACCCCGATTGAGCCGGTTATGGTATAGGGGGACGCGAAGATATGATCCGCGTACATGGCGGCCCAGTATCCCCCGGAGGCGGCTGCCGAACCCATGGAAACCACCACGGGAACGCGGCCCTGGGCTTCCCGTACAGCCTGGGCAATATAATCCGCCGCCAAGGCGCTGCCGCCGGGGGAATCAATACGGATAACCAGGGCCTTTACCCGGGACTTCTGGGAAACCGCCCGGATGATTTGGACCAGCCGCCGGGCTTTCATGCCCTCTTCAAGGTCCGTATGCCCCAGGGCGTTGATCACCGCGATTTCCGGCAGGAGGCCGAAGATATTGCGGGACCCGCCGGTATGGTACGAACGGACCGTGAAACCATCGGGTATCAAACGGACGGAACCGGAGCCTCCAAAGCTGGCAAACTCCTTCACCGGGCCTCCCTCCAGTTCCGCGAGGGCCTGGGCCACAGCCTCTTCCCGCCCAACCGCATCAACCAAGCCCTGTTTCAGGGCCTCCTGGGGGGAGTACATGAATTCCCGGTTCACCATCCGGGAAAACCGCTCATCATCCAAGGAACGGCCTTGCATAATGGCTTCCTTTGCGGTCTTGAAAATATCATCCAGATAGGCCCCGTATTGCAGCCGGTCCGCATCGGACAGGGAATCCCGGGTAAAGGTATCCAGGGCGGACTTGTAATCAAAATACCGCAGCTCCCGCAGGCCGACGCCCAGTTTTTCAAGGGTATGCTGGAAAAAAAGCCGCTCGTGATGGTAGCCCGTAAGGAGCAATACCCCCATATCATCCATAATGACGGCGTCCGCCGCCGAGAGCAGGCAGTAGAGATCGAAATCGCCATCATCAAAGAAGGCCGCTACCTTCTTTCCCGAAGCCTTAAAACCCTCTAGGGCTGAACGGAGGTCCCAAAGGGCCGCGGGGCTTCCAGAAAAACCGGCGGCGTTGAGGAGTATACCCCGGATGCGCTTATCCCGTTTGGCCCGCTCTATGGCCTGGATATAGTTAAGTTCCGACGGCCCGGGGGCGCGCCCCAGGGAAAAGGGGCCTCCCTCCCGGCGGCTGTCCAGATGCAGTATCAGATACCGGCCTTCTACCGTTGCTTCCGCTGCTTCCGCCTCTTGCGGGGCCGCCGGGACCGGATCCTCAGAAAACACCGGGAAACCGCGCCAAAGCAAAAACAGGAGTGAAAATCCGAGTCCCAAACCGATACGGTAAAACCATTTTTTACGCCTTCCTATATACATCGCTCCCTCTGCGGGGGCTCTGCCCCCACGGCGCCCCCGCAGAGGGACCCCGGCCCCCCGGTCCCCCCGTTTTGGGGCCTACCCCTTCGCCAAGGCGTCCATAAGACGGTCCAGCCGGTATGCTGACGCGGCTTCGGCTTGGATAAATTGTTCGGCCATATCCCCAATGATCCCTACCCGGTTAAGCCATTGGGAAGCCTTAGTTTGACCGGGCTTAGGCCGGCGCCGGTTTTTTTTCTCCTTCCCCCCGGGTTTAACCGCCGCGGTAAAGGCCGCGTCGCTTTCCAAGGCCAAAAAGAAGGGCGCGTACGCCAGGGCCTCTTCAAAGGCTTCTTTATTAAACCAGGTTATATCCTCAAAGCGGTTAATCCGCAACAGCCGCCTGAAATCTTCGGATTTATAATTTTCCGCGATAAGGGCCGCTCCCTGGCCGCCCGCGTAGGCGGAAAAGTCTTCCGCCCCGGTACGGCTTACCACCGCGTTGGCAAGCGCTAACATACGGGAAGCCTCGTCATCGGGAATGCCGAGCATGCCCAGGGCCTCCTGGAGTTTCCGGTCCAGCTTCCAGTGATCCCCCAGGGCCTTCCCTTCCCAGCCGGGGCTCCCCTCGCCGGCAATGAACCGGAGTAATCCCAGGACCCCATAGGCAAGCCCTACCGCGGCCAGAACAGGCCGTTCGGCGATCCGCTTCCCCAGCCGCCGCAGGAAGGCTTCAGGGGTATTGCCCGCGGTTTCCCCGGAGGCTTCTTCGCGGTTCCCATACCGGGCCGTTTGATCCAGGTGTTCCAGTTTGACCGCAAAGTCCTCGAATATCTGTTCCGCCCCCAGGGGGGCGCGTTCCTCTTCGCTGATAAAGGGATCATAGCGGCCTTCAGCGCCGGACAGGTAGCTTTGGGCTGTGGTAATAAAGGCCATCACCGGTTCCCGGAACGCGGCGGCCAAAAGACCGGTTTGATCGTCTTCAGCGCCGCCGGCGGCAAAGCGGCGGAAGAGGATTTCCATCCGCTGGGGGGCAAAAATAGCCATCAGGGGGGCATAGAGTTCTCCCAGGAATATATCCAGCAAGGCGCCCTGAATATCCAGAACCCCCCGGCCGTTCAGGGCGTGGTGCAGCGCCGACCAGCGGTTTGCCCAGGGGCCGCCCGATCCGTCTTGGGCGCCGTCCTCCACCTCATGAATATCCAGAAAGACCTGGGCTTCATACCCCTGGAGGGAAACAAAAAGCCCCCGTTCATGGATTTCCTTTGAGGACCGGATAAACCATTGGGCGGAACGCTGTTCCCGCAGGAGGGTAAAGCGCCGGTCTTCCCGGCGCAGCGAAAGGGCCTGGGCAAGGCTGTCCCGGCGGCAGCCGCCGTCCTTTTGCGGAATAGCCGCGGCGCTCTGGTGTACCCACCCCGCGGCCTGGGGATAGGCGTTATTGTAGAGCACCAGGGTCCGGTCGTCCCAACAGCGGTTGCTATAGGCAAAGATGTTTTCATTGACCGCCCCGCCAGGGGTATGGCAGTCAAAGAGGCAAAAATCAGCGCTGCCGGAAAAGAGCTGCCGCCGCTTCATCAGGGGAAATATCTCCCGTTCATGCCGGTCCACCAAAGAGGAATCGGGCTGTTCATCCCGGTAGGCGCGGCGGTACTCCATGCCGTATTTCTCCTCAAAGCCCTCAATCTGGCCGTGGCCGAACATGGGGAGCCCCGGCATGGTTACCAGGAGGGTGCAGACGCCGAAGTATTTATCCCCCTTGCCGAACTGGGCCGCCGCGGTTTCCTCATCCGGGTTGTTCATAAAATTCACAAACCGCTTGAGTATCTCCGGGTCGAATTCCAGGGTGTTCTTGATGGTCGCCCGGTATTTGGCGTTCTCCTCGTTCTTCAGCATGTTCATAAAGGCCGAGTTATAGACCCGGTGCATCCCCAGGGTCCGCACAAAGTAGCCCTCCATCATCCAGAAGGCTTCGGCCAAAAGCAGGGTGTTCGGCGCTTCCGCCGCGCAGCGGTCCACCACTTCCCGCCAAAACTCGTTGGGGATCCGGCGGTTAAACTCATCATTGGAGACGGCGTGTTCCGCCCGGCTGGCAATATCCCCGCCCCGGCCCGGTTCGGGATACCAGAGCCGCTGGATATGCCGTTTCGCCAAGGTCATGGCCGCGTCGAAGCGGACTATCGAGAACTGTTTGCATACCCCGATAATGGTTTGAATCACCGCTTCCCGGGCTTCAGGATTGAGAAAATCGATCTGGGCCGTATCGTTCCAGGGCATGGAGGTGCCGTCGTTGCCGTGGTAAATATAGCGCGCTTCGCCGGTCCGGTTGTCGATCCGTTTGAAGACCACCGCCGCGTCGGTACGGGTAAAGTAGTGTTCCTCGATCTGCACGGTCACATCCTCCCGGCCCGAAAGGTTCCCGCAGTTATAGGTATAGGCAGGGAAGGGCGGATAGGGGAGCTGGAGAAAGCGGTCCGGGTGTTCGATGATCCAGCGGCTGTCTATCCCCGTATGGTTGGGAACCATGTCCGACCCCAGGCGTATGCCCCGGCGGAAGCACCGTTCCCGCAGGTTTTCCAGGCTGGGCCAGCCCCCCAGTTCCCCGGCGATGCCGTAATCGTAGAGGCTGTAGGCGCTGGCCGCGGCTTCGGGGTTGCCGGTCCACTGCTTGATGGTTTTTGAGGCGCTGCTCCGTTCCCAGAGGCCGATAAGCCAAAGGCCGGTAAAGCCCCGCCGGGCCAGCCCGTCCAGTTCCTCATCGGGGATATGATCCAGCCGCGTTATGCTCCGCCCATACTTTTGGCTGAGTTGAAAGAGCCATACCAGGGTACTCTTGGCGATCAGTACGGTCCGGGGCATCCAATCCTGATCCGGGCTGAACCGCTCGTACTCATCCAGCCCGTCATAGGTAAGCTCATAGCTCGGCCCAGGGCCCGCAAACACGGGCTTTTCTTCTTCATGGATCACGTCTATGCCCATGAGGAGCCGGGCCATAAACTTGCCCAGCATGAGGCCCCACCGTTTGCGCATAAACTCAAGCTGGCCGGCGAGGGAATCCGGGCAGGCCAGCGCGGGGGCCCGCAGGAGGTCCCAAAGGTTCATCCCCTCAGGGCCGAAGGGGGGAAGTTCCGCAAGATAGGCCCGCAGTTCTGAAACCGCCTCGTTATACGCCGTGCCAGCCTCCAGGTCCCGGTCGTCGAACATAAAATAGAAGGGCTGGAACGCGGGATTCAGGTTCGCCAGGGCTAAAAGGAGCAGTTCCTCCAGGGCAAGGGCCCGGCAACTTTCCCCGTGATCGCTGCTTTGGAGGTAGCCCTGGACCGAGACGTTTCCCGCGTATACCTGCCGGGGCGGGAATTGGCCGGTAAAGCGTTCCATGAGCAGGGCTATCGTATCCGAACCCAGCCGGGAGGCAAGCCGGTCCAGGGCGGCGGAAAAAACATCCCCCTGAACCTGTTCCCGGTAGAGGGCGACCAGGTAGTGGAGAATTTCATCGATAAGGCCCATGGCGTTCAGTTCCCCCGCCCGTATTCTCCGGGGGGGGTCAAGTTTCTCGTTGAATTGCTGGGCTAAGGTCCGGGCCTGCCGCAGGTCCGCGAGAACCACATTCCCCCGCAGGGAAAACAGGCTCTGTTCCAGGGCGTATGCATCCCGGACATCCCGGCGGATGTGAAATTCCATTACGGCCCGCCGGTCCGCCGCCCGGACCGCTGACGGCGGCCTTGGGTTCAGGCCCTCAAATACTTTTAAAAAAATAGTAATTTTTTTCATTATGTTCCTTATAATACTAGACTTGTTTACTAATCCAGCCGGGACGGGGGCGCCGCCCCCGGACCCCCGCTGGGAGGCCGAAAGGCCCCCCAGCCCCCCCAGCTTTAGTCCGTCTTTTGAACGGTCCCGGAAGCCGGTTTTTTCGCTTTCCGTTTTTTCTGCGGGCTGATTTTGGCAAGCTCCCGGACGCCCTGGACAAAATCATCGTCCTGTCCCAATTCCCCTATAGCCGCGGGAAGCCGGTAGGTCCAGTTGAACTCCGTAACCGTCCCGGGCACGTTGATCCGCTCTGACGCGGGGTCTTCGGCATACCATTTTAACGAGAGATGGAGGAGGTCCTGTATCTGAAACACCCGGAACCGGGACGCGGCGGCGGCGGTTTTTTGGAGCAGGACCCTTGCCACCCCGGGATTATAGCGCCGGGGCAGGGAGGGGAAGCCCGCAAAGCCGCTAAAATACTCCTGATCCGCCTCCCGTTCCCACCATTCCCGCAGGGTGGAACTGTCGTGCACCGCGGGGGTGCAGACGCTTAACTCAGGATAGTCCTCAAAGGGAATATAGGGCTGCCCCGCTTCGTCCCACAGCCGGGACCAGCGGACCACCCGCAGGCCCAATATCTTTAACTGCTTGAGCGTCTTGGGAACACAATCGGGAACCGCGCCCAGGTCTTCCGCGCAGGGCAGCATGGAAGAGGATCCCGCCAGCATGGCGAGGAGCTTCTTCCCCTCCTTTTCCCAAATGCCCTCCGATTCCCGCCGGCGTTTTTCCAAGAGGGCTTCCAATTCCTCCCGTTCTTTAGGGGAGAGGGATACATAGGCCCGTGAATCCCGGTAATACCAGGCGGGGGTATAGGAACCCGGCTCGTATTCCACCAAGAGCCGGTTATGCCAAGCCTGGATCAGATAGCGTTCCGCCGCCGGATGGAGCCGCAGCGCGGCAATATCCTTTTCCCCGGCAATGCCGTCCTTAAAAAGCCAAAGTTCCTCTTCGCCGATCCGGTTCAGGGCGCTGCGCAAGGCATGGTCTGCCGCGGCGGCAATATCCCCTTCCTGGTATGGGCCGCCCCACTGGGAACGCAGGGCGTTCCAGAGTTCCCCGGTGGGGATATGGGGCCGCGCAAGCCAGCGGAGCCGGGCCGCGTCAAAGCCCAGCGCGGCAAGGTCCTTCTGTTTGAGGGGAACGTAGGGGATAAACCGGCCCAGGGCTGAAGAATAATCGCCCTTGGCCGCGGCCCAGATACGGAAAAACCCTAAGACATGATCGATGCGGTATGCCTGGTAGTATTTTTCCGCAGCCTTGAGCCGCCGCCGCCACCAGTCATACCCGGTTTTTGCCAGGGCTTCCCAGTTATAGGTAGGGAACCCCCAATTCTGCCCATCAGGGCTGTACATATCAGGGGGAGCGCCGGCGGAAAGCTGCTGGTTGAAAAGTTCTGGATGGGCCCATACGTCGCAGGAGTCCTCGTTGATAAGAATGGGCAGGTCCCCTTCCAGTATTATGCCCTTTTCGGCTAACTTCTCCGCGGCTTTGCTGAACTGCCCGTCCAGGGCCTCTTGAATCCAGGCCCAAAACAGATGCTTATCCCGCAGGCCCCCGTCGTTCCACAGGGCCTCGATAACGCCAGTGCCCGCCTCCCGGTACTCAGGCCAATCGCGCCAGCTTTTTTCGCCGTTTGCTTCCTTGAGCCGCCGGTACACGGCGTATTCCTTAACCCAGGGATTCTGGGCTATCCAATCCCCCAGGGAGCCGTTTTCCGCCCGCCGCCGGATGGCGCTTTGGTAGGCGGCATAGATTTCCCGGAGCAGTTCCAGCTTGGCCCGCAGCAGCTTCTGAAAGGGAAACCGGGCGTTTCCCTCAAACTCATCCCGCAGGTCCCTTAGTTTTTCCTGAAATTGGGCCGCCTGGGGGTTTCCCGTTGAAGCCTCCGGCTTCAGTTCATCAAGGTCCCCAATCTTTAAGTAAAGCGGGTGGAGCGCAAAAACCGTTAACGCGCTATAAGGAGAACTCTCATATCCCGTATCATTAACCGGCAGGAGCTGTAACAAGCCCGCATCCATTTTGCCGCATAATTCAGCCATTTCCGCCAAGTCTGGAAATTCGCCAACCCCTATACTCCCCGCTCCACGCAGGGCCCCCACGGGAACCGCGACGCCGATGCGTCTTTGAGCGGGATTCCATGTCTGTTGAGTATCACCCATAGTGTCCTCCGGGTCCATTTTTTAGCTTTAGGGCGCACCGCCCTTCACGCGCCTTGTAGTATAGTGGGAAATAAACACTAGGTAAATAACCTGGGAGACGGGGGGACCGGGGGCCTGATTACAGCCCTCAAATCCTGTTTCAGGCTTCCGTCCCGCCTTGGTCCGCTGCCGGGCATCCATGCGCCCTTTCCTCCCGCAAGGCAGCGCCTTCGCGCTTGCTTGGCGCATTAGAGGGGCGGGGACTACGGCAAAAAGGCCGCGCCTTTTTGCCCCCGGCTTTGGCAGCCACCGCAGAGGGGGCGGGGCGCTGCCGCACAGCGCCCCGCCAAAAGGGGTACGCGGCTTCCCCCCGCTTGTTTTCTTACGTTGTTGATAGCGGGTCCGGGGGGACCGGGGTCGTAACGGGGGCAGAGCCCCCGTTAGGGGGTAGGGCGCGACGAAGTGCGCCCGTAGGGGTCGTACCCCAGAGGGGTACGCGACTTCCCCTTTCCTCATTTCTTACGTTGTTGACAGTGGGACCGCCGGTCCCTTAGTTCTGCGGGGAGTCCAAATAGGCGATATAGGCGCCCATTACCCGGCGGGTAGAATCAAAGGCCAGCTCATCAAAATCCAAGTCCCTGGGATTGACAAAACGGACCCCCTGATTTTCCTTGAGGTCCAGGCGCAGGTCCTTTTCCGTTAATCCGGGAACGGTAAGGGTAAAAAATATATCGCAGGTATTATAGGTAACCCCCTTATAGGGATAGACATTGGGAAAGGACGCGAAAAAGATAAAAGCCGGTTTTTTTGACTTTCTGGATTTGCCAGCCCTGCCGCTCTGCGGCGCGTCCAGGTCCGGGGCCCAGCCGATCTCTTCCCGGCATTCCCGCGCCAGCCCTTCCAGTATCCCTTCCCCTGGATTCACAAAGCCCCCTGGAAGGTCCAGCTTGCCCAAGGCGGGATGCTTGCCCCGTATCAGCAGCATGATGTGGGTCCCGTTGCTGATGATACAGCCGGAGGCGGCGGCGGTATTGTGGTAATACGCATACCCGCAGTCGGGACAAGAGAATTTTCTATTGTCAATAAACTGTATGCTTCGGGAAGCACAGCAGGGACAATATTGAAACATAAGCGCCCTCCATTGCACAGCGATTTTTCTTATTATATAGTGTTTTCCATGATTAGTGAATGCGCCTTAACGGTGAGAACCTATGAATGTGATAGTTACGGCCATGTGAATAACGCCAATTATCTGAACTATCTGGAATACGCCCGGTATGAATTCCTGCGGTTTATCGGTTTTGATTACCCCCAAATCATCCGCGAAGGCTACGGGGTCTATATCGCCCGGATAGAAATCGATTATAAGAAACCCGCCCGGGTGGACGACGAACTGCGCATCCACACCTGGCCCATTAAAAAGGGCGCGGCCAGCGGCATTGTGCGGCAGCGGATACACCGGGGGGAGGACCTTATCGCCGACGCCAGGGTAACCTGGGCCTTTGTGAACGCCAAGGGCGTCCCCGCCAAGATACCCCCCGCGTGGGACGCCGCCGGGCTTGATCCGGCGTCTAATACGGATGCCTAGCGGGGGGCAAGCCCCCCTCACTCCGAACCCTTCGGGTTCTCCACTGCCCCCCATGCGGGGGCTGCCAAAGCCGCTCCGCGCAAACGCTATCCGCCCAGGAGTTTTGCCGGAGGCAAAACTCCTATGTTTTATGTCAAGAGGCCTGTAACAAGGACTCCCATCCCGCCAATTTGTAGCGATAAAACTTCTT
>JAITHL010000032.1 GCA_031279975.1 Treponema sp.
GGAACCGCGGGGGGCGGCGGAATCCCCCGCGGGCGGGGAAATCCGGTACGGTTTTACCTCCGAACCCAAAACCCTGGACCCCCTTAATCCCGCAAATACCGCCGACGGGCGGAGCATACTGTTCAATGTGTTTGAGGGGCTCGTAAAACCCAATCCCCAGGGCCTTATGGAGGGCGCGGCGGCCCAGGAATACCGCATGGAACAGGACGGCCTGGTCTATGCCTTTACCCTCCGGGAGGGGGTCTTCTTCCATGACGGCTCGGCCTTGACCCCCCGGGACGCGGTCTTTTCCCTGGAAACCGCGATACAAGCGGGGCTTCCCGGGTTCGGCCAAATCGCGGGGGTGGAAATTACCGGAGACCGGGAAATACGGATCACCCTGCATGCGCCGGACCGGGAATTCCTCCCCTACCTCTCGGTTGCTATGGTCCCGGCACATAACGCCGACAGGGAAAAGAACCCTATTGGGACCGGCCCCTTTCGGATAGCCCGGTATACCCCCCAGCAGTCCCTGGTTATGGAAAAAAACCCCCGCTATTGGCAGCGCGGCCTGCCCAAGCTGGACCGGGTTACCCTGGTATTCCTCGCCAATTCAGAGGCCCTCATCCCCGCCCTCCACGGGGGGAACATCGACGCCGCCACCGTTACCGGGTCCATAGTGGAACAGCTTGACCCGGAAGGTTTCGATATTATCCATCATTACTCCAACGCGGTCCAATTGCTGGCCTTGAACAACGCGGCCCCGCCGTTGAACGATGTCCGGGTGCGGCGGGCGCTCAGTTACGCCGTGGACGTGCCCCAGATTATCGAAACCGCCTTTTACGGCCGGGGAGAACCATCGGGAAGCCCCCTGATTCCAGGATTGGCCCATGCCTATGAAACCGCCCTGCGCAGCCCCTACCCGGCGGATCCGGAAAAGGCCCGGCAACTGCTGGCGGACGCGGGCCTTGCCGGCGGCTTTCCCCTGGAGATCGCGGTCCCTTCCAATTATAGTATGCATGGGCACACCGCCGAGGTTATGGTAAACCAATTGGCCGCCGTGGGGATACAGGCCCGGATCAAACAGCTTGACTGGCTCGCCTGGCTTGCCGGGGTCTACCATGACCGGAACTATCAGGCCACCGTCATTTCCATCGACGCCCCGAATGTTTCCCCCCGGGCCTTCCTGTCCCGCTACTATTCCAGCGCGGAGGACAATTTTCTTAACTATACCAGTCCGGCGTTTGACGCAATCTACCGCGCCGCCCTTGCCGAGCCGGAGGGGGAAAAACGAACCGCCCTCTACAAGGAGGCCCAGCGGCAGATTTCCGGAGACGCCGCCGGGGTGTATATACAGGACATCTATGACTTCAAGGCCCTTGTCAAGGGACGCTATGCGGGCCTGCGGGCGTACCCCCTCTATGTGGTTGATTTTTCTACCCTATACCAAACGCCCTAGGGCCGGGGAAGGGGCGCGCCCTGCCCGCTCCGTTGGCCGCCTGAACGGTCAACGGCAAGCCCCCGCCCTCCAATAAAAGGACGCCGGTACGATGCGGTATGGTTTGGGCTTCATAGGAAGACGGCTCTGCGGCGCCCTCCTCACCCTGGCGCTGGTATCCCTCGCGGTTTTTGCCGCCTTTACCCGTATTCCCGGGGACAGCGCCATGGCGCTCCGGGGGATAGAGGCTTCGGGAGAACAGCTTGCGGCGCTGCAAGAGGAACTGGGCTTGCGCCGGAGCTTTTGGGAGCAATACCGGTCCTGGCTGGGAAAACTCCTCAGCGGCAGGCTGGGGAATTCCATAGGGTTTCAGGGGGCTTCCATATCCGCCCTCATCCTGGACCGGCTGCCGGTAACCCTCTGCCTCGCCGGGCTTTCCCTGGTATGCGTCCTCCTCATCGCCGGGGCCCTGATACCCCTGGCGATTCAAAAGGAAGGCTCCCCGGCGGACCGGATCATCAATACCCTGACGGCCTTCCCTATCTCCCTGCCGGCCTTCTTCCTGGGGATTCTGTTTATCTGGGTCTTCGGCATCCTCTTCAAATGCTTTACCCCCGGCGCGTATGTGGGATACCAAGAGGATTTCAGCGCCTTCCTTGCCTATCTGAGCTTCCCCGCCCTGGCCGTCGCCCTGCCCAACGCGGCTATCCTCATCAAGTTTCTGCGGGCCTCGATTTTTAAGGAATTCAGCGCGGGCTATGTCCGCACCGCCTATAGCAAGGGCAATTCCCGCTTCAGGGCCTTTTACCGGCATGTGCTGAAAAACGCGGCGGTTCCGGGGATTACCCTTTTGGGGATGATCGCCGCCGAGCTGTTCTCCGGCAGCATGGTCATTGAACAGGTGTTTGCCATTCCGGGGATAGGACGGCTCCTCATCGCCGGGGTCGCCGCCCGGGATTATCCCCTGGTGGAAACCCTGGCGGTCTATATTGCCGCGGCGGTGATCCTGGCGAATGCCCTGGCGGATATGCTGATAGGGCTTATCGATCCCCGGATCCGCCGGTGATCCCTGGGGGCGTTATGGGAAAACAGCGGCGGGAGTTCCAGGGGGGCTTCACCATCGGCATGGTCCTGCTCGCGCTTATCGCGCTTATGACCGCGGTAAGTTTTTTCTACCTTCCCTATGAATACCAGGCCATGGACAGCCGGCGGCGCTTTCAAGCCCCAACCCCGCAGCATCCGCTGGGGACCGATAACTTTGGCCGGGACATGCTTTCCCGGATCATGGCCGGAGCGAAGTACACACTCTTAACGGCCTGCGTTACCGTGGCGGGAAGCGCGGCCTTGGGTTCGGCCCTGGGGCTGGGCTGCGCGTATCTCGGCGGCCTGGCGGAAGAGCTCGCCATGCGGTGTATGGACGCCGTGAGCGCGTTTCCGGGCATACTCCTGGCCCTGCTGACCGCCGCCTTGTTCGAAAATAAAGAAGCCGCCCTGATCCTCGCGCTGCTGATCCTCTTTATCCCCAGCTTTGCGCGGATCACGCGGAGCGGTATGCTCCAGTACAAACAGCGGGATTTTGTCAAGATCGCCCGGCTCTGGGGGGCCTCCCACGGACGCATCATTTTCTTCCATATATTACCCAACCTCAAGCCCTCCCTGGGGTCCGCGGCGGTTGTGGGGCTATCCAACGCGATTGTGGCCGAATCAACCATGAGCTACCTGGGCCTGGGGGTACAGCCCCCCGCGCCAAGCTGGGGCCGTATGCTTGCCGAATCCCAGCAGTTCTTTCTCGCCGCCCCCTGGTGCGCCCTGGCCCCGGGGGGTATGATCATGCTGTGCGTCCTTGCCTTCCACTATCTGGGAGAAGGGATCAGCGGGCAAGGGGTTTGAAGATGAAACGGGAAGCCCCGGCGCCGGCGGGCCGCCCCCCCCTTTTACGGGTAGCGGGGCTTTCGGTGGGCGTTAAAAAGGGAAAAAACCTTATCCACGCGGTGCGGGATATAGGGTTTCATATTGACCCAGGCGAAATCCTGGGCATGGCGGGCGAATCGGGCTGCGGGAAAAGCCTGACCGCCCTTGCCCTTGCCGGCCTGCTTCCCGGCGGGACGGCGCGTACCGCCGGGGCGGTCTTTCTGCGAGGCCGGAACCTCTGCGCCATGACAGACCGGGAACTCCGCCGGGTCCGGGGCCGGGAAATCGCCCTGATCTTTCAAGAACCGGCCCTCTCCCTGAATCCGCTTATCAAGATCGGCAAGCAAATCGCCGAATCCCTGGAACTCCAGGGGGAGGGGGACAAGGCCGCCATACCGGATCGGGTGTTCGCCCTCATGGATAAACTGGGTATGGAACATCCCCAACGGCTCGCCCAGTGCTATCCCCACCAGCTTTCCGGCGGCGCTTGCCAGCGGGCCCTGATCGCCCTGGCGGTGATCGGCAAACCCAAACTCCTTATCGCCGATGAACCGGTTACCGCCCTGGATACAACTACCCAAAGCCAAATTCTGGACCTGCTGCGCTCGATCAACCGGGAATGGGGAACCGGGATACTCTTTATTTCCCACGATCTCGGCCTGATCAGCCGCCTCTGCAACCGGGTCCTGGTTATGTACGCCGGAAGAATCGTGGAAACAGGGCCTGCCGGCGCGGTCTTCGGCCATCCGGCCCACGCCTATACCAAGGATCTCCTGGGCGCCATCCCCTCCTGGGAACGGAAGGGGACGCCCCTCTTGAACATCCCCGGCAAGGTCCCGGCGCTCGAAGCGTACGGCCCCGGCTGCCCCTTCGCCCCCCGGTGCGCCAAGGCCGGCGCCCGTTGCCGCGCGGCCTTTCCAGAAGCGGTCCGGCTTGAGCCCCGCCGCCGGGTCTACTGTTTTGCCCCGGAGCTGGAACAGGATGCTTGAAAGCGGCGCCCTCCTCAACATCAGAAATGTATCCAATACCTACCGGTCCCGGCTTCCGGCGGCCTTGGGCGGAACCAAGGGAAGGCCGGTGCTGCGCCAGGTGAATCTAGCGATTGCCCCGGGCGAGCTATTCGGCCTGGTTGGGGAATCCGGGTGCGGCAAAACCACCCTGGGCCGGTGCATCCTGGGGCTCATTGACTACCAAGGGGAGATACTGATTCGGGGCCTTAGCCGGCAAAGGCCCTCGGTCCTGGATATTGGCCGGCATATTCAGGCGGTCTTCCAGGACCCGGCGCTTTCCCTAAACCCGGTCAAGACCGTAGGCTGGCTCCTGGAGGAACCCCTCAGGGCCCGCCGGCTTGGAACCAAGGCGGAACGGCGCGGACGGGTGGACGCGGCGCTGAACCTGATCGGCCTTGATCCTTCCTATAAAACCCGTATGGTCCGGGAACTTTCCGGGGGCCAGAAGCAACGGGTCAGTATAGGCTGCGCCCTGATGCTGGAGCCGGAACTCCTCATCGCCGATGAAGCGGTCAGCGCCCTGGATGTCTCGGTGGGGGCGCAGATCATCAATCTCCTCCAGGAACTCCACCGGGCGCTCAAGCTGGCCCTCCTGTTTATCTCCCACGATCTCAATCTGGTTTACTACCTCTGCGACCGGATCGCCGTGATGTACCAGGGCCGGATATTGGAAACCGGCTCCGCCTCCGCGCTCTACCATAACGCCCGCCACCCCTATACCCAGGACCTGGTAAACTCCCGCCCTCCCCTCCCCGCCTCCCCTTCAACGGTTCCAGACGCGGAGGGCTGTATATACGCTTCCCGGTGCCGCCGCCGCTTCGGAGGCTGCGGATCGCGGCCCCAGGAACCGCGGAACATCCCCGGCCCCGGCGGGCAAACGCACTGGGCGGCCTGCGAACGGGCGGATGGCGGGTAAGCGGCCTAAGTCTCCGGCCATAGGGCGCTCTTTTATCAAAACACGCTGTAATCACGCGGATAAGCCCCAGGGCAAAAGCATTTACCCTATGCCGAAGAGGATTTGGTGAAGGAAGCCGGTGTCCAGGGAAGCGCGGAACATTTTGCGCCTAACGCTGAGCCGCTGTTTGCCTTTCAGTAC
>JAITHL010000035.1 GCA_031279975.1 Treponema sp.
ACAGCTTCCGCTTAAAAACGCGGTTTCACCGGACTTTAGTCCGCAGGCTTTATCCTGAGAAACCGCGGGACGTGTTCCGAAACCAACCGGGTTTTGGAACACGTCTAATCAATGGGGAAACACAAGGCTCAAATCCGGCGGCGCGGTCTGCCATTCCAGCACCGGGAAATCGTAGCCGGCGCCGGTGATAAACTTCCAGTTGCCGGTAAAGTTCCAGCCCGTGTAGGTTGTTGTCTCATTGCCCTGGCCGAAGTCCGCGGCGGTATCAAATGACGCAATATCCTTGGTGAAAGCCGGCGCATAGCTGCCCGAATTATACGTAGTGCCCCCTTGTTTAATGGCGATTATGTCCCAGACATTGTTTCCGCTGGCGCTGCCGCTCCCTGAAGTAACGCCGCCGAACAGGGTATAAACATTGTTGGAGGAGCCGCCGTCCAGGGCGTCCAGGAGAACCTTGCAGTTCTTAAGGGTGTACGAAGTAACTACCTGCCCCGAAATGCCCCCGGCGTAAACAGCAGTACCGCCGCTTCCTTGGGCTTCGACCGTGCCCGCGGCATAACACCGTTCAATGTAAGAGGCACGGCCGCCGATGCCGCCGACATAACCTGTGCCGGTGGAACCATTGGAAAGGACGTTGGCGTAGGCATAACAATCACTTACTCTTATATTGGTGTCCGAGAACATTCCCGCTATACCGCCCGCGTAAGCATCGGAGCCCTGGGCTATTACGTTTCCCGCCGCGTAGCTCCGCTCAATGACACCCCAATTCGACTGGCCCACCACACCCCCGGCGAAGGCATCAACGCCGGTATTCTCCGCTCTGACGGTTCCGGTAAAGGAACTTTCCACGATGGAAGTACCTGAACCCCCACCCTCCTGCATTTCTCCGGCAATACCCCCGGCTCTGCGCGTCCCCTTGATCGTCCCTGCGGCATGGCATTCGCGGATAATACCGTTAAAATTTGAGCCTGCTATGCCCCCAGCTATGCCGATGAAGTCCGAGGCGGGGGGCCCGGAGCCGACGGAGTTCACGGTCCCTGAGAAAGAACTTTCTGAGATCGTACCAGTAGAAGGAGTAATAGCCACGCCGGACGGGCCGAGGGTGTTCCCAGCCACGCCGTTAGCCCCGGCCACGCCGCCGGTAAATGTGTACTTGTCGCTGTCCCCGTGGATTTCCATGGCCACGGAACATTCTTTAATTTTTGAATCCCCCCGTACCATACCCGTTATGCCGCCCACATAGAATCTCTGGTTATTTCCGTTTTGCTTAACATATAAAAAACCGCTTACGGTAACATTTTCCACCATTGAATAATTGTCCAGCCTTCCGGCCAGGCCGCCTATGTAGTGGGAATCCTCGCTATTCGGCGTGGAAAGCTGTACCGGGGAATCCGCGCTGCCCATAGCCAATTCAATGGTGAGGTCTTTTATCACCGCCCCGTCAGCATAACCGAACAATCCCAAGTCATCGTCATCCAGGGCATCGTCATGAAAACCGCCGCCCATGGTAATACGATAGCCCCCCCCGTCAAACTCCGCCTTGAAGGGCGTTGCCGCATCCCCGATGGGCGTCCAGGGCTGGGTCAGAACGATGTCCCGCTCAAGGTAGAAGCGTATGGTGTTGTCAATGGCAAAATCAACGCCTACGCGCCGTAATTCCGCTTCATTGTGGATGTAGATGTCCGTCAGCCCCGCCTCGTAAGTCGGATTGACGGACATCTCAATAGTTACGCCCTGGTTCTGCCCCGGCGCCACGGTAACGGAAACGGGAACCGTTTCGCTTCCCACCAGCGGGCCGCCAACTACTCCGGGGAGGCCATAGGCTTGCGCCGCTATATGCCATAGCCCCGCGTTAAGGGTAACGGTGATGCTTCCCCCCGTTGCCGTCCGCTCAATCACGGTTCCCCCGGGACTGGTAAACTTTACCTTGTATTCAAGACTGCCGATAAAATTATCCGATAAAACCGAACGGCCGCCGGAACGGGTGTTGCCCCCGCCGGAAAAATTCACCGTAAGATTGCCCTCCCCGCTTCCCAGCGCCTGGGGAGAAGCGCCGCCCGCCCCCTGGGAAGAAGGGCCGCCCGCCCCCTGGGGAGAAGAAGCGCCCGCACCCTGGGGAGAAGGGCCCGCACCCTGGGGAGAAGGGCCGTCCGCCCTCTGGGGAGAAGCGCCGCCCGCCCTGTCCGGGAGACTGCCGGGAAAATCGCAGGAATATACCAGCAGGATACCGGCAAGAAGCACGATGCCTTTGAACGGGTAAAGCGCTGCTTTGGCCAAAACAGGCCGGAAAAGATTTTTTGCCATAAAAACCGCCTTATGCCAAAAAATTTTACGGCAAAAATCTGTTTTTTCAACTGGCAAAGTGTCAGGTATGCGCGGAAATTCCGCGCCCAAAACCGCATAAGCAATTGGTTACCGGTTTAATTCCAGGTCAAGGCTGGCAAGTTCCCGCTTTGAATGGATGTCAAGTTTCGCGTAGATAGTGCTGAGGGCTGTGCGTATGGTCCGGCTGGTGGTCCCCATTTCCTCCGCGATTTCCCCGCCGGTAAGCCGTTTCTGGGCAAGGAAAACTATCTTCCGTTCCCAGGGAGTAAGGGCCGGCATGGAAAGGGGCTTTTTCTTTTTGCGGCGTTCCTGGTACAGGGCCTTGAGTTCCCGCCCCTGCTTCAGGTGGAGCTCCAGGCGTTTAAGCAGGATTTCTTTGACAAAGGGCTTGGTAATATAATCCACCGCCCCCAGTTCCAGTCCCCGGAGTTCCGCCGCGGTTTCGTTTATACCGGTAAGAAATATTACGGGAATACCCGCCGCGTTATCCAGGGCGTTTATGTTCCGCAGGGTTTCGTAGCCGTCCATGCCGGGCATGGACACGTCAAGGAGGATGAGGTCCGGCGATAAACCCCCGGCAAGGAGTTCCAGGGCTTGGCTGCCGGAAAC
>JAITHL010000071.1 GCA_031279975.1 Treponema sp.
AAAACTCTGCGCCATGTATATCGATAAAAAGCTGAAAGGCGTGGGCGCTGTTCAGACCCTTTCACGGCTCAACCGGATTTACCCGCCATACGACAAGCACACTTTTATTCTTGATTTTAGAAATTCCTACGAGGACATTCAAAAGGCGTTTGCCCCTTATTACACCTGGACCATTCTTAAAAACACCATAACGCCATCTGATATTCGCAAGGTTGCGGCTCAAATAGACCGCTACGGTTTTCTTGACTATGATGATATAAAGGCATTTAATGAATATTTGTATCAGGAAAAACGATATTACAGGGACGCGGAAAAAATGGAAACCCTGCTGGACAAGGCGCTCCGCATGGTTTACAAACACCCCATAGAGGAGCAATATGAAATAAAGGCTTCAATTAAGGGCTTTTTGCGCTTTTACTGTTTCCTTATTCAAGCGGCCAGTTTCGAGGACATTGATCTTCACAAGAAATATAATTTCCTCTCCTCTCTGGTGAAAGAAATAGAAATAACATCAGGCGGGAACAATTTTGACATTGCCGATAAAATTACCGTAACGTTTCAAAGGCCGCAAAAATCAGGCGAGATTACTCAGGGCAGATGGGCAGCCCAGCCTGAAATAGAATATCCTGTCCCCGGTGAAGTTATCATAGGCCCAGACGAAAAAAAGCGGCTTTCCCGGATCATCGAAGAAATAAACGCCGCCTACAACAGACACTTTGATAAGGATGTAGTAACAAAAGCCGCCTTGCAGGTAAGAGATATTTTAATGAAGGATGAACGCCTCAAGGCAAGCGCTGAAACGAACACCCTCAAGGATTTTCATTTTACCTACGATGACAGTGTTGATGACGCTTTGGTGAACGGCTATGATCAGAATGAGGATTTTTATTCTTTGCTCCTGAATAACGATGACATAAAAAAGAAAGTAATGCACGTTTTCATTGAGGATGTATATAAAAGCCATAGAGGAACAAACCCGCAGCCGGCATAGAAAAACCGCCGCTCGACCGCATATTCTAAAACTATAGAGGCTGTTGCAAAACTTCAGTTTTGCAACAGCAACCTCTTAAAAATGCACGTTTCGTAAGGCTTTAGCCTGAGAAACCGCAAGGGCCTGCGCAAAAGCAGCCGGACTTTGCAACAGGCTCTATCGATTTAATTTTATGGTTAGAAGGGTTTTGTTACTGGAAATCCACGTTAATCCGCGTTAATCCGCGGACTGTGTTGAAAAATCCGGTTATCAGCGGTTCCCCCGGGGCGCGGCGGCGCCTTCGGAAATACGGCGCGCCTGGACCATCGCGGGCATACCGGCGGTTAAACCCCACCGGCGGTTTACATACTCAGAAAAAGCCCGCGCTTCCTGGGTAAAGGTCCGGGCCAGGTCCGGCCAGGTTTTAGTATCCTCATCCATCGGGGGAAGCACGGCGCGGCGCCAGGAATGCTCATTGATCCGTCCGGCCAGATTTTCCCCAAAGTACGCGCCCGCCTGGGAAACCGGCTGCTGGAGACAGTAGGCCATAAATTCATTCGCCATAAGATAGGGGTCCTTAACGTCGTACCGTTGGGAGTCAAAGAAGGAAAGCAAGAAACGCTTCGCCCCCTTGTCCAGCCCCTCCCACCGGCGGCGGCTGAAATCCTGGAAGTCCTGATCGATGAAAAAAATACCGTGGAATCCCTCATGGGCCATGAACTGCCGGCGCAAATACGCCGGAGACTGCTGGGAAATGGCAATAAGGGCTCCGGTTCCGGGAAGCGTCTCCCCCTTGCCGGAAGGTCCGGGCCCCCGCCGGAGTATCCCGTTCCGCGCTAGTATATCTTCCAGTTCCCGCTCTTCCGGCAAGAGGGGAAAGTCCGAGGCCCGGGCGGCTTCAAAAAAACGCCCTAAATCCTCGGCCCGGTAATCGTGGGCGTTCCACCCGTGCAGCCCTTCCATCTCCTGGTCCCGGAGCAGCCGGCCCCGGTAGCCGGCCTTTTCCACAAAAAAGGCCAGCCGCTTAAACAGCCTATCCTGCGCGGCATAGTCTCTGGTATCAAAGATCAGTATCTGGGGAAAGGCGCTCCAGCGGAACACCTCGTACCGCTCATCCCGCCAGGCGGACCGGGGATAGGCAAGGACGATCCCCGGATCCGCGGGAACCGGCTCCCCGGGAAAAGACCATTGGGGGGCCGGGGCCAGGATCACCGAGGTAAAGGGGCCGGCGGGGGATAGGATCAGCGGATAGGGTTCAGCGGGTAGTATGCCCGCGGGCAGGCTGTACTGGGCCGCATCCCCCGCCGTTCCCGGAACCCGGTATTCAACCGCGAGATTCCCGGTTTGTATGGTAAGGGGGCGGGCGCTGCCCCGGCATTGGAGTTCCGCCGGAAGCCCTATGCGGTATTGGGCCGGCGGATCGATATGGAGCGCGGAACCGGCCCCGCCGGGGGTAAGCACAAAGGGCGTCAGGGCCAGGACCGGCCCGTCCCAGTAAAAACCGTACCACCGGGGAATAAGCCGCAGGGCGTTCAGCTCAAAGGCCCCGGACGCCGCCTCAGCGCCCTGGCCCTGTTCCGCCGGGAAGACGGCCAGCGAAAATTCCCCGATCATCCCTTCAGGCACGGGCACCGCATAGCGGATTTCCGCCGGCCGGTCTTGGATTCCCAAAAATGAGGCGCCTGCGGGCAATTCCCACGAAGCCCCGCCGCCGGGGAATTCCAGCGCCACCCGGCGGGGACCCGCAAGGCCCGGCCCCGGTTCTTGGAAGGTATAGGAAAGCTCCAGGGAATAATCACGGGGCACGGTTAAGGGCGGCTCAAAAACATAGCGGGACGCGGAGGATTGGGCGTTTCCGGGAACAACGGGTATTTTCCCCGAAACCGCCGCCGGGGAAAGGCCGTATAAGACCCGCTCCCCTTCCGCGCCGGAATAGCGGAAGCCCACCGGTTCTTTATAGGGTTTAAAAATACAGGAGCCGAAGCAGCCGGAAAAAAGCAGGAACAGGAATAACCGGGAAACCGAAGCCAAAACGCTCCCCCCCGGGCGGGGGCGGCGAAGGGGGAAGCGACGCATCAGAGCGCCACTATCCCCCGGGCCATAAGCTGGGCTAGGGCGTACTTCCGCTCCGCCGGTTCGGATCCCGGCCTGAGAAAGGTTTCAAGCCGGACCGGAAAGGATTCAGGCAGTATGGGAAGCTCCGCGACCTGTTTATAATACCCCCGGTGGGAGGGCTCAAAGCGTTTATTAATACAGAAAAGGGTAAGACAGGCGTATTTAATAAACCCTGAGGAGGACATGAGGTAATAAAAATCATCCTCCTGGAGCATGGCGGCCCCCAGATCGCTTAAAAAATGCTCCATCTTCGACTGGCTGCTGTCCCGGACCTTGAGCCAGAACCCTTCATCCGGCGCCGAAAGCCGCCGGCGTATGCCGTCAATCCATTGGGAACGGTTAAACAGCAGTTCCCCCTGGGCAAGCCGGTAGAACCCGTAGGTCCCGGAATCTTTAATGAGCCACAGGGACGAGCGCTTGGCGTCCAAAAAGGAGACCAGTTCATCGGCCCGCGCAATATCCTTAAACTCAAGGCGGACCGGCATATCCCCTACCAGGAACCGGTCCTTATTTCCCTGGGCGGATGTTTCAAAGGCCAGGATATCCCCCCCGAAGAGCCGCCGGCGCTCCTCAGGCCCGGGAATCCCGTCCCGGTAGAAAACATCCATAATAAGGGCAAAGTAGGGGTCCAAGGTGTCCGGCAAGGCTGCTTCATTGAGGGAAACGCATTCTACCCCCGGCCATTGGGATAAAACCGCCACAAAACGCTCCGCCAGCCGTTTGGCTTTATATTTCATAGAATTTCACCATGATTATACTATGAACGGAAAAAATTGCAAGGCCCCGGCGCCTCCCGTCCAGCCGGAACGCTTCCGGTGCGTGGTCCTCATCCCCCACCGGGACGCCCATCCCCCGCTCCGGCGCTGGCAACAGCGGCTCTTTCACGAGGGTTTTGAGGGGGCCTACGCCTTTCCCCTGGCGGTCCCCCTAGCCCGGGTATCCCGGCCCGCCGCGCCGGAAGACTTGGCGGCCCTGGCCCAGGCCCTGCGGGAGGCGGCCCTGGCCTCTTCCGCGGACGGGAAGATCGCCGCCCGGCCCCCGGCGGTCTACGGCCCGGCCTGGGGAGCGTGGCGGACCTACGGGCTTCCCCTGAACATCCCGGAACCAGCCCGGCCCCAGGACGCCCGCGGGGTCAGCCGCCCCTTGAGCCCCCTGATCCTCCCCCTGGCCCTCATCCCGCCGGGCGCCGAAGCGCCGGCGCCGGGCGCCGAAGCGCCGGCCGTTGCCTTCCGGGCCGCGGCGGTGGCGAACCTGATCTTCCAGGCCCTTCCCTTGGCCGGCGGCGGCTATTACTATCAATGGGAGACCGGGAAACCCCGCTGGCTGCGCGGCGGATAAGGGGGAACAGACGCCGTTGTTAGATGGCGCATACAAAAACAGTTTGCCAATTTTACGGCGCCGCTCGATTTTTTACTTCCGGCCCCTCCGCGTCCGCCAAACTTATATTAGCGTTGTTTAACAACTGAAGATATTAGAGCTGTTCTGAAACTTCAGTTTCAGAACAGCTTCCGCTTAAAAACGCGGTTTCATAAGGCTTTAGCCTGAGAAACCGCAGGACGTGTTCGGAAACCAACCGGGTTTCCGAACAAGTCTAATGTGGACGCATTATAGACAGGCTTCCTTAAAAAACGCATTTTCGCGGCCCAAAGGCTGAGAAAATGCAAGGTCTGTCCATAAAGTAACCGGCTTAGGACAGACACTAAATACCGTTGTTATGGTTAAGCGGCTGAAACTGGCGCGTATTGCCAGCGATTTTCTTTATGAAATCAAAACACCCCGGTAATTCTTGGCATCCCTTATATAGAGCGGGCGTGTTGCTTATTGTTTCATACAAAGAGGCTGTCGCAAAACTTCAGTTTTGTAACAGCCTCCTCTTAAAAATGCGCGTTTCGCAAGGCTTTAGCCTGAGAAACCGCAAGATTTGTTCCGAAACCAACCGGGTTTTGGAACAAGTCTATTAAAAAGGAAGCGGGCTTGCCAAGGCGGCGCGTTACAGCCGCCGCCTTGGGGAACGGAGGAAGCGGTTAGGGATCAACGCCGTCCGGGCGGTTTTAACCGCTCTTCCCCTTGCGCCGCCCGCGGAATTATGCTAAAATATCCCCCGCTATGCCGCCGCGCATAAAGGAGCCCGCATGAAAAAACAACGGTATCTTCCGGTACTGGTTTTACTGTTCCTCCCCTCGATTGCCTCAGCCCAGGTACTCATAGCCAGAGATATTGATATCTTCCTCAACATCAAGAGCGGTATAACATCCATTCAGCCGCGGGAAGAGGATAGGCATTGGAAAAAATACACCGCCGCGCTGGAAGCCCTGGGCAATATAATGAGTCTATACCAAGAGGAGGATGAAGAGGTTTGGTTTGCCGGGTTTACCCGGCGGTATAATCAATTGCTGAAAGCCCGCGCGCCCCGGGAACTGGCGGAATACTTCCAATCCATAGGCTGGGATCAGCAGGGCAATAAAAAATTTTTGACCATACTCATGGGCGCCGCCTTTTTGCTGCTCCAAAGGGAAATGCCAAACACCAGCGAAGAGGACGGCAACCAGCGGTATTTATTGTTGATGGAAAAACTCATAACCCTCTTCGATCCCGCGGATATGCGTATTATCGAAGGCCGCCTGGATGACCTGATCCGCTCCTTCTAATAGAGCTGTTCTGAAACTTCAGTTTCAGAACAGCTTCCACTTAAAAACGCGGTTTCATAAGGCTTTTGCCTGAGAAACCGCGGGACGTGTTCCGAAACCAACCGGATTTTGGAACACGTCTAATGATCGCCGCCTCTTTGCGCAAAAATACCGCCCTTGCGCCGCCCGCGGAATTATGCTAAAATATCCCCCGCTATGCCGCCGCGCATAAAGGAGCCCGCATGAAAAACAACGGTATCTTCCGGTACTGGTTTTACTGTTCCTCCCCTCGATTGCCTCAGCCCAGGTACTCATAGCCAGAGATATTGATATTTTCCTCAACAGCATGAGCGGTATAACATCCATTCAGCCGCGGGAAGAGGATAGGCATTGGAAAAAATACGCCGCCGCGCTGAAAGCCCTGGACGATGCAACGAGTCTATACCAAGAGGATGAAGAGGTTTGGTTTGCCCTGTTTACCCGGCGGTATAATCAATTGCTGAAAGCCCGCGCGCCCCGGGAACTGGAGGAATACTTCCAATCTATGGGCTGGGATCAGCAGGGCAATAAAAAATTTTTGACCATACTCATTGGCGCCGCCTTTTTGCTGCTCCAAAGGGAAATGCCAAACAACGGCGAAGAGAACGGCAGCCAGCGGCATTTGTTGGCGATGGAAAAACTCATATCCCTCCTCTTCGATCCCGAGGATATGCGTATTATCGAAGGCCGCCTGGATGACCTGAGCGTCCTCCACTGTCAATAACTTTTAAGGGGGACGACCGGGGGGCGGGCAATTTGGCATTGCCGAATTGCCCCGGAGAAGGGGTTTTGAAAAAAACGCCCTGGCGCTGCGGGAGGAGGAGCCGCGGTTTGCCGGGATTGTCCTTTCCGGTGGCCTTCACGTCCTCCGGGACGATGACTGGGGGAACACCCGGACTTTGGCAGCCCGGGTGAACCAGGGGTCCTGTTTGCGGCAGCTTTTGTCTGCGGGGGCGTCAAGCGGCTACCGGTGAGCGTGGCGGCGGAACTTTCGGAGGCGTTGTTCTTTGACGTAAACCGGGTCATGGGCATCGGCTCTTCTCCACCGGCGGGAACTGACGGGCTATCTTTCGGCGGAGCCTGAGAAAACGGGTCTGGCAACCCGGCGGGGGCCGGTCAGGTTTCCGCTTCGATGAATGCGCAAAACGCCGCCGCCCGCGTATCCGCTGCGGCCTTTCGGGGGGAATACACGGAAACCCGGGCCGCGTATTTTTGCATTGCCGCCAGTTCGTCCTGGGGGATTGCTTCTTCGGGATGCGAATAACAGTGTTCCAGAACAAAACAATAGATCGTATAGCGTTCCGCCAGGTATTCCAGAATATGCGCGGCGTCAGCATCGGAAGAAAAGGCGGCTATCAGCCAGTCATGGGTTTCCTTTTTGGCGAAGTCCCAATATTTTTCCACATCATCGCCGTTGGAACTGCGTTTTATGAAAAACTCGCGGGTAACGCCGCTTTTTGTGCCGGTAATCGATATCCGGCGCGGGTGGTGATTGCCGCCGGTCAGCGCCTTGAGGGTCTGCGATTTGCCCCAATCGCTGTGCCTGGCAAGTAAAAATACGGTCCCTTTTGCCATTTTTCTTTCTCCCTTCTGTGAAAAACCGGCGGGCCGGAGCCCCGCCATTGTGCGCTTCCAGGGCAAAAGCATTTAACTTACCCGGAAGGATGATATACTGGAACCGCCATGGGAGGGGCCGGGAAGTGAAAAGCAGAGGCATAGAAGATATAGAGCGGATGAAGGAATGCCTTAGC
>JAITHL010000056.1 GCA_031279975.1 Treponema sp.
AAAGGAGCTGGCCCTCCAGGCCCTGCTCTGCGATCCGGTGATCCACAGTTCCGCTGCCGCAGAGGGCATCCTGGAGGAGCTTTTTGCGATCAACCGGCCTTATATCAGGAGCTGCGTATGACAAAGCGCGGCGCAGCCTCCGGCAGCGGCATACACGCCCTGGGAAAGACGCTCTATAAACAGAAATACTTGCAGCTTATGACCCTGCCGGGGATAGTATTCCTAATCATCTTCAGTTATATCCCCATGTACGGCATCGTGATCGCCTTCAAAAACTACAAGATAACCCGTACCATTGCGGCCTCTCCGTGGATAGGGTTTGAGTATTTTAAGGAACTCTTCGGGGTAAGGGAATTCTACGGCATCATCGGCAACACTCTTGCTATCAGCGGCCTAAAACTGCTGGCGGCTTTTCCCCTGTCGATTCTGTTTGCCCTCCTCTTAAACGAGATCCGCCATTCATTTTTCAAGCGCCTGGTTCAGACTATTTCGTACCTGCCCCATTTTCTTTCCTGGGTCATCTTAAGCGGCATCATCATCCCCTGGCTCAGTGAATCGGGCTTTCTCAACGAGGTTCTGGTCCTGGCGGGAATCCTGAAAGAGCCGGTGGGGTTTCTGGCCTTTCCCCGCTATTTCTGGTTCATCGCGGTTCTCACGGAGGTATGGAAAGAAACGGGCTGGTCGGCGATTATTTTTATCGCCGCCATATCCGGGGTGGATACGCAGATATACGAGGCCGCCACGATTGACGGCATCGGGCGTTTCCGCAGGATGTGGAATATCACCCTGCCCTGCATATCCGGGACGATTGCCATGATCTTCGTGTTAAACGCCGGCGGGCTTATGGGTTCCAACTTCGATCAGATTTTCATTCTGAAAAACGTATTGAACGCTCCCCGGGCCGAAGTGATTGACACCTATGTATTTGAAACAGGCATCCGTCATGGGAGATATTCATACGCCGCCGCGGCGGGGCTTTTTCAATCGGTTACCGCGCTTCTGCTGCTGCTCACCGCGAATACGGTTTCAAAAAAGATGCGCGGGGACGCGCTCTTTTAACCTATCAATCTTTCTGAGGGGAAGGGTATGACAAAACGGAAAAAACACATACCGGCGGGCAGCATGGTATTCGACAGCGTGAACAGCCTTTTGATGATCTGCTTCTGCGCCCTGGTGCTCTACCCCCTATGGCATATCGCGGTGCTGTCTTTCAATGACGGCGCGGATGCCATACGGGGCGGAATCTACTTTTGGCCGCGGGTATTCAGCCTGGAAAATTACCGGCGGGTATTGGGGGAAAAGCAGATACTCAATGCCTTTTTTATCAGCGCGGCCCGGACCGTGACAGGCGCCGCTTCCGGGGTTTTCTTTACCGCCATGGTTGCCTACGGGCTTTCCAAGAATCATCTCGCCGGGAGGAAGCTGTACATGATCACCGGTATTATCACGCTGTTTTTCGGCGGCGGGCTGATTCCCTATTTCCTGCTGCTGCGGAATCTGCGCCTCATCGACACATTTTTGGTATTCATCATCCCCAGCCTTTTCGGTTTTTATAACTGCCTGATCCTCATCACGTTTTTCCAGAGCCTTCCGCCTTCACTTGAAGAGTCGGCGGTTATGGACGGCGCCAACGAATTTCTCATTTTTATCCGCATCGCGCTGCCCCTCTCCAAAGCGGCGCTGGCCACTATCGCGCTTTTTGTGGGAGTGTACCACTGGAACGACTACTTTTCCGGCGTTATCTATATCAACAATCCAAACCTGATGCCGGTACAGACCTATCTGTACCGGATTGTCGCCGCCGGGGGATCTTCCCGCATGGCGGCTGCCCTGCCGCCGGGCATGGCGCGGTTTACGTCGTCTCAGGCGCTTAAACTGGCAACGATGGTGGTTACCACGGTTCCCATCCTGTGCGTTTACCCGTTTTTGCAGAAGTTTTTTGTTAAGGGCGTTCTTATCGGCGCGGTAAAAGGATAGAACCGGTATGGTTCCGGCGCTGAAAAATAACGGGGGAAAAGCTGACCGGAGCGTGAGCCTGAAATCAGTTTTTTCAAAGGAGTATGTGATGAGTGAGATGACATCGAAGCGGAGAGGATTACCGGCGCTTGCGGGTATCATGCTGGTGTTTGCGCTGGGGAGCGGCGCCTGTACCAAGCCTGCTCCCCCGGCGCGGACAGGAGAAACCGCCGGAGGGGTAAACCCTGACGAACCTGCCTGGAAAAACCATACCGGCGGCGCTGAAAAACTGCGCTGGTATATCAATTTAGGCTGGGTCAAGGAACAGTGGGGGGATGACTGGACCAGCAAATATATTAAAGAAACCGCTGGTTTTGATTTTGAAGTTACCGGAGGCGAGGGGGATAAATTGAATACCCTGATCGCTTCCGGGGACCTGCCGGATATTATCACCCTGGCCTGGTGGGAACCGCAGTACAGCGAGATGGTATCCGCGGGATACCTCCTGCCGCTGAACAAACTGGCGGAACAGCACGATCCCTATTTTTTCAAGGCCGCGAACCAGGATATTCTGAATTGGAACCGGCAGCCGGACGGCAATGTCTATGGCTATAACTGCTACGCGGTTACCCCGTCGGACATTGCCAATTCTGATGAAATTTACGCCAACCGCACTTTTTTAGCGCGCAAGGATATTTACGAGGCTATTGGCAGTCCCAATATGACCAGCCCGGAGGGATTCCTCAAGGCGCTGCGGGACGCCAAAGCGTATCTGCCCCGGGAGAACGGCGTTCCCATCTATCCCTTCGGCCTGGGAGACGCATTCGGCGGCGATCATCTGGACGCTTACTTGCAGGACTTTTTGGCGATTCCCTACGAAAAAGACGGCAAATACTACGACCGTACCACGGACAGCGAATACATCCGCTGGCTGAAAACGCTGCGGCAGGCGTATTCCGAAGGGCTTATTTCTAACGATATATTTACCGACCGGGGCGAGCAGATCGGAGACAAAATCGTGCAGGGCCGCTACTTCGCCCTTCAAAAACAGTGGGTTGATATGCAGGATCAGCAGCGGCTGATCCACGACACGGATCCCCGCAGAATCTACATGGCTGTTGACGCGCCGGGAAACAGCCGGGGTGCCCCGCCCACGCTGTCCGCGGGGGGAATTGACGGCTGGCTGATCACCGGTATTACCGCCAAATCTAAGAATCCGGCCCGGGCCATCGAATTCTTCACGTATATGATAAGCGAGGAGGGGCAGCGGACGATCTACATGGGGGTTCCCGGAAAGACCTATGAAATCGCGGACGGTAAAGAGCGGTTCAAGCAGGATTACTGGGACGCTTACATGGCGAACCCTGACGTGGTGTATTACGAGAGCGGTGTACCGAACCTCTGGGGCTACTTTACCGATCAGGCATCGCAAACGCGCTACGCACCGCAAGCGCCGGATTACATCCGCGCAATCCGGGACTGGACCGCTCCGTACACGTTCTATGGCGGGCTGTATGTTTTTAACGAACTGGACCCGGATTCCCGCGCGGGGATTAACAGCGCCCGCATAAAAAGTCTCTGGCTCGCTGCTCTGCCCAAGTTAATTACCGCCGCGAATGAGCGGGAATTTGACGCGCTGTTCAATGAATTCACCGCCAAGCGCGCTGAATACGGCTGGGGTGAGATTATGGACATTTACACGGCCCTGATTGCGGAGAACCGGAGGAAGCTAGGACAGCGCTGATTAAAGCGAACCGAACCACAGCGCGGAAGATACGTGGAAAGGAAGTCCTTTTCCGTGCGGTTTCCGCGTTTTCCGTGGTAAAAAGAACAGTTACCAGGGGGAACCGCAGATTACGCGGATGAAAAGGATGCCGCAGATGAATAGAAACAGCATCAGCGTCGAACCGAAGGTTCGTAATCCGTATCATCTGCGGTTTAAATCCGTGGGCTGTGTTAAAACCCCTGATTTAATCAGCGTTACCCTAGGGATGTAAAAACTGACCGGGGGATACTCTCCTACGCGGGGCTCTGCCCCGCGCCCCGCCGGGGTTTTATCATTGCGAAAGCGGCCTACGGGCCCCCGGTAATAAAGTCCCTATGCTCCGCTCCCCGCGGCGGCCCGGTCAAAATAGAAACAAACCTGCGGCAGACCTTTCAGCAATGACGCGGGAAAAGCCGCGTCCCCGGCAGGGGATTCCCGCAGCCGCTTTACTACCGGGGCCTTATGAGCGCCAATCACGCTGACAACAATGGCCCCCGCTGCGCTGATGTTTTTGATCCCCAGGGTAAGGCCGCAGGTAAGCGTCTGAGGCCCGGAAAAGTATTTCTGTCCCACCTGCCTGGTGGTTTCCGCGATCTCTGTAACCCGCGCTCCCGCATGGGGATCGCAGCCCGGCTCGTTTAGGGCCAGATGGCCGTTCATGCCCACCCCCAAAAGCATAAAGTCAATGCCGCCCCGCCGGGCAATAAACCGCTCCACTGATTGACATTCAGCCTCCAGGTCTCCGGCCCTGCCGTCAAAAAGCCTTATGCGATCCGGGGTAAAGGCCAA
>JAITHL010000148.1 GCA_031279975.1 Treponema sp.
GGGGGGACACCCCCCCACCCTCCTACCCCTCGGGGTTCACCCCTACCCCCCATGCGGGGCCGTACCCCCCGCAACGCCCCCGCCGGGGGGCCTGATGCCCCCCGGCCCCCCCCTTAAAAGGATTTTCTGTTTTCTGAAAACAGGGAGCGGGCTGCCACACTCTTTGGGTTTTATGAGGGGCTGTACGACGAGACATTGTACAAGCGCGTATTTTTTCATCTTGACGGCCGGTATCCCAACGGAGTAAGCATACCCGTGTTTACTGAGGATCTTCAGAAGTGGGGCCCTGAACGGGCCTCATTTGTTGAGCACCCGGAATACGGCTGGTGTTTTGCGGAGGAAAAGTACCGGGTGGAAAAGGGCAAGGAAAAGCAGTACCTGCGTTTGTACAAGATGAGCGACGCGGTTGACGAAATAAACCGGCGGCTGAAGGAAGCGGCGGATGGGGCCTTCCCATGAAGCCGCGGCGGGCTTGTATTATGAAGGCGCGTAAAGACACCGCGTTTCCTATTCCAGCCTAAAGCGGGCCACTTCCCGGACCAGCACATCGATAGTTTCCTTGTTCAGGCCGCTCATTTCGTTTATCTCATGTACCGCTTTGTTGATCGCTTCGGTCCCGCCGGCCATCTCGTTCATCCGCCGGCTGATCTCGCCGGTAAGCATCTCCAGGTTCTTGCTCTCCCGGCTCACGTCCTTGGAACCCTTAACCATTTCTATAAAATTTATCTTGACCTCCTGGGTAATGCTGTTCAGCCCGGCGACGGCTTCCAGAATCTGCTTGCTCCCGGCGCTCTGTTCTTCCATGGCGCTCCTGATATTGGCCTCCTGATCCGCCACAATCCGCACCTCAGTATCTATGGCCTCAAACTTATGCTGCGCCGTATTCATCGAAGCGGTAATTACATCAATAGAACGCTTGATCTTCTTGAGTATGGCGCTGATCGTCTTAGACTGTTCCCCGGAATTCTCCGCCAGTTTGCGTATCTCGTCGGCCACCACCGCAAAGCCTTTGCCCGCTTCCCCGGCGTGGGCCGCTTCAATGGCGGCGTTCATGGAAAGCAGATCGGTCTGGCTGGCGATATTCTCCATCACCGCGTTGATCTCCCAAAGCCCCTCTGATTCATGGGCGATCTCCTGTATATCCACAGCCACGCCCTGGAGGCTTGAGCGGCCAATCTCAGCGGCTTCGGCAAGGGCCGTTACGTTCTGTTCGTTTTTGATCAGGGTTTGGGTTACACTTTGGATATTGACCAGCATCTCCTCCACCGCCGATGAGGACTGGGCCATGCTTTCACTCTGCCGTTCAATATGCTGGTTCAGCTTGGTAATATTGAAATTGATCCGGTCGACGGCGCCGTTGGCCTCCTTGACGCCCTCCACCTGGCTGCCGATCCGTTCCTTGATGCTCTGGATATTCAAGGTTATCTCGTTGACCGCCGAGGCGGTTTTATCCATACTGCCGGCCATCCGGCCCCCCACATCGAAGAGGCATACGGTTTGCTCTTTGATGGTGATGATAAGGCGCCGCATCTTATCCAGGGTCTGATTAAAGGAGCCGCTGATGTCCGCGATTTCATCCCTGCCCCGGACGGTGATCTTTTGGGTCAGGTTCCCCTCCCCCAGCTCGTTAAAGGAGGCCGCCATACGGCCCAAGGGCCCGCTGATGGAACGGGCGATACAGAAAACCGCCAGGACGATGAGCAACAGTATCCCCAGAACTATGGAAACGCTTATCCTCAGAATCCGCATGACCGGCCCGGTAATAACCTGGGCGGGAATGCCTATTAGCATGGTCCAGGGTTTGCCCAGGTCCCCCACATATATAGGAACGGAAGAAAAAAACATCTTGGTTTGCAATTGATCGACATAATGGAAAAAAGAAAAGGGCCTGCCTGCCGCGACCGCTTCCAGCAAGGATTTCAGGTAGGGGCCGGCCACATCCCTTTCAGTTTCTCCCATGGGCTTGCCCAGCCGGCTGGGATCAAAATGGCCGCTTACCAGCCCCGCGCTGCTGAAAACCGCGGCCACGCTCCCCGGGTAGGGCGTAATGTTGAGCGTCCGCTCCTGTATCTTTTCTATGTTGATATCAACTAGCGCGGCGGCTTGGACCCGTCCGTTGACCCGGATCGGCACGGATATGGTGGTGATAAGCTGGCGTTTCCCATTAATAACATAAAAATACGGGTCCAGGATGACGCTTTTTCCAGTCTCCAGGACGCGAAGGTAATAATCCCCCGGACCGGGAATAGCGTAATTCAAGAGCGGCCCAAGGGAGGCGCCCGCAGCGGTCCGGGACCAATAGGAAATGAACCTCCCGCTTTGATCCGTCCCCGGGGTATCGCGGTACTGGCCGTCCAGTCCGTCCAGGGCGTTGGGTTCCCAGCAGCTGCCTATGGCGGCTATATCCGCATGGGCGTTCAGCGCCCCCAGCATCATGGAGTTAAGGGCGCCGCGCCGCTCGGGAGCCGCTATCACCGTGGCGCCGTCTTCGATAATGGCGGCGAGGGTCCGGGCGGTATAAGAAAACCCATCCAGCCAGGTTTCTATTTCAGAGGCCTCCAGTGCCGCAAGGTTTTGTATCTCCAGCCGTACCAGGGATTCAATTTTTTCCTGAGCGATGTATACTATCGCGCTAATCAAAACGCCGGAACCCAGCGCCATGATAGCAATAACCATAATGATAATTCTCTTCCCAATCTTCATAGCGTACCCCTACCCCTAGGGAACCGCTGATTAAATGGACTTAGGACCTTCGGCCCGCAATCAGCGGTTCCCTGTTATTTTTCTCGTTTTCCCATGGAAAACGCCGGTATAAATGCCGGGCGAAAAATCACACTAAAGCAGCGCTGAATGCAGGACTTTAGTCCGCATTCCCGGTTGCGTTATTCAGCGGTTCCCTGGGCGGGGTTTATCCCCGCCTAGGTTCAAGGGTAGTTTTTTGTTAGAAAATTTTCTTGAAAAACCTTTTACTATCTGGGCGGTTGTTCCGAAAAGCCGCGGACGGCGCTGATTAAACCGGATTTTTCAACAGGGTCCGCGGATTGCGCGGATTGCGAACCTCCGGTTCGGCGCGAATTTCCGGCAAAAAAACGCGCATCCGCGTCGAACCAACGGTTCGCAATCCGCGGCACCCTTTGCTAATGCCGCATTAATCAGCGCCGCCCAGGGGGTTAAACTTTAAACCGGGACAGTTCCTTTACGAGAATCTCAATGTGGTCCTTATTTTTACCGCTTATATCGTTTACCTGAATAACCGCCGTATTGATCTGGCTGGCCCCCGCGGCCATCTCGTTCATCCCGCCGGCAATTTCATGGGCGCCCAGTTCCAGCTGCTTGCTTTCCTGAATAACCTCTTTGCTGCCCTCAAGCATCTGGACGGAGCCGCTCTTGACGCGCTGGGTAACGTCGCTCAACAGGCCGAGGGCGTCCAGTATCTGATGGCTCCCCGCGCCCTGTTCTTCCATGGCGGTCAGTACATGGGCTTCCTGCTCGGCCACGGTCTTAACCCCGCCGTCAATGGCCTCAAACTTATTGAGCACGTCGTTGGTGGATTTGATGATCTTATCAATGGAGTCCTTGATCTTCTTGAGTACGGCGCTGATGGTCTTGGACTGCTCCCCGGAATTCTCCGCCAGTTTGCGTATCTCGTCGGCCACCACCGCGAAGCCCTTGCCCGCCTCCCCGGCGTGGGCCGCCTCTATGGCGGCGTTCATGGAAAGCAGATTGGTCTGGCTGGCGATATTTTCCATTACCGCGTTGATCTCCAAAAGCCCCTCTGATTCACGGGCGATCTCCTGGATGTCCGCGGCCACTTCCTGCAAGCCGCCCTTCCCCACTTCCGAAGCCTCCATCAGTTCCTGCATATTGCCGGTGTTTTTAATCAGGGTCTGGGTAACGCTCTGGATATTGGCAAGCATCTCCTCGATTGCCGAGGAGGACTGGGACACGCTGGAGGTCTGGCGTTCCACCTCTTTGTTCAATTTTTCGATGTTGAGGGTGATCTGTTCCATGGTGGCGTTGGTCTCGGTAATGCCGGCGCTCTGGTTGATCACCCGGCTGTTGATGTTGTGGATATTGGCGGCGATCTCGTTAATCGCCGCGGCGGTCTCGGTCATATTGGCGGCAAGGTCCCCGCCGATGGCGGAGAGCGTCCCCGTATGGTTCTTAATGGTAATGATAAGCCGGCGTATCTTCTCCAGGGTCTGATTAAAATACCGGGCCAGGTCGCTGATCTCATCATTCCCCGCGGCCTTGATGGTCTTAGTAAGGTCCCCTTCCCCTTCGGATATATCCTTCAGGGTCAGGGTTACCTGGGTTACGGGATTTATGGAGAGGGAGATCACCAGGAAGGCCGTCCCTGAAGCGATGATCACCATAACCAGGGCTAATATAACGGTGAAGCGGATCATCTCCCGCACCGGCTCGAGGACCGCCGCGATAGGCACGGTGGCGAATACGGCCCAGGGTTTGTTCATCTTCCCGATATAGAAGGGCCGGATGGCGAAAACATCGTCATCATCCTCAAAACGGCGGTACTGCCCGTCGGCAAGCGACTGGTTTACCGCTTGCACCCCCGCAGGGCCCAGTATTTTGGCGGCGGTATCCTGGAATTTGCTCCCCGCCCGGCTGGGGTCCTGGTGGGCAACGATGGTCCCCGTATCGGCATACAGGGCGCCGTAACCGGCGTCCAGGGGTTTTATCCCGGCGATAAGGTTCTGGATAAAACTAAGGTCCACCACGGCCCCCACATAGCCGTAAAGGGCCCTGTTTTGATCCGCTATGATAGGCACGGTCATGAGCGCCGCGGTCATGGTCCTTCCCTGATTGACCAAGGGCATGGGATCGCTGATGCGCCAATCGATCTGGCCGGACCGCAGCGCCTCTTGGCAGCGCTCATATTCCGCCCTATTCCAGGCGGATAATTCACTCTGGATTATGCGGCCCCCCTGTTCCTGGGAATACACCGGGTTATAGGGCTCCGGGTCCTGATCAATTAAACCGGGTTTCCAAGCCATATAGATGCCGATAAATTCGGGACTTGATTCCAGCAGGCTGCGGACCGATTCATTAAGGTAGGCCCGCCGGCGGCCTTCCTCAAAGGTATCGAACCGGTTAAAAACATTGGCCAGGGTATGAATGGCGGCCATATATTGGCTGAGGTCCTGCTGGACGCTCAACGCGTTGGCGTCTAAGAGGTTCTGTAAACTTCGATATGAAAGCCTGGCGGTTGTGCCGTTTGCCCGGATCAATAAGACGCTTGAGAGAACGGCTATAACCAGGATAGTTAAACAGGCAATGATAATGGTCATCCGGTATCGTAACTTCATCACTTCTCCTACAATAGACTGCCTGCGGACTGCCCGCCGCTCAAAGCGCTTGGGACCGTCAACTTATGAAGGGACCCATGCTACCATGATACTATTAATAGATTTTTTTAGCAATACCGCCCCGCAGGGCCGAAGCGCCGTGTATGCTAACTCTTTATTTTGTAAAGAATTACGATTTTGGGCCTGAAAAATGAGCGCGAGCTAATTCCTTGTGTTATAAGGAATTAGAAATTATAGCGCCGCGCTGGCCCTGTACCGCCCCGGCTGTTCCAAAAAGCGTTACGGGCCGGGCGGTATTGTGGTATAGTGCCGGATAAGGAGTGAAACTATGAGCGTTACGGCGGTGGTCTTTGACTACGGGCAGGTAATTAGTTTTCCCCCGGAACACGGGGTTATCGAGGCGCTGGCCCGTTTGGCGGGGCTTCCGGCGCCCCTTATGGAGGACCTGCTTTGGCGGTTCCGGCCTGCGTATGACCGGGGAACAATCAGCGGTGAGGAGTATTACCGGACCCTGCTTGCGGAACAGGGCGTCCGGCTTGGCCCGGAGCGCCTGCGGGACCTGGTACAATTGGACTTGGATAGCTGGAAGCGCATAAATCCCGGCACAGCGCGGCTTATGGAGGATGTTAAGGCGGCGGGCCTCAAACTGGGGATACTCTCCAACATGCCCCATGAGTTTCTGGCCTTTGCCCGGGCCAACATCCCCCTTTTCAGCCTGCCCGACGCGGGGGTCTTTTCCTGCGAAGCGCAATCCATCAAACCGGAAAAGGAAATATACCAGGCCCTGCTGCGGGCCCTGGACTGCCCGCCCGCGGAGGCGTGTTTTTTCGATGACATGCCCCAAAACGTCCGGGGGGCGGCTGAACAGGGCATCAAGGCCCTGCTCTGGCGGGACCCGGAAACCGCCCGGGGCGAACTGCGAAGCCTGGGCGTTCCGGTATAGGGGGCGGCTATGGAATTGGCTAAAACCGTTTTGCTTTTCATCCTGGTGGCGATCAGCATGATCATCATCATCCCCCTGGGGTTAATTATCTTCATTTTAAGCGCCGTAGGATTGCGGAAACTCATGAACCGCGTGGTATACGCCATTGCCCAAGGGTGGGCCCTGGTTCTGATAAGGACCACCGGATGCAGGCCCCGGGTTACCGGGCGGGAACATATCCCGAAAAAGGGGGGCGTCTGTTTGGTCAGCAACCATGGGAGCATCTTCGACATACTCCTCCTCTTAGCCTATGTGGGCAGGCCCTTCGGCTTTATCGCCAAGAAAGAGCTGGCCTGGATTCCCTTTTTGAATATCTGGATACTCCTCTTGGGGGGGCTTTTTATCGACCGCGGCTCCCTGCGGAAGGCGGCAAAGACCATCAGCAGGGGGATACAACACATCAAAGCCGGAGGGGGGATGATCATCTTCCCCGAAGGCCACCGCAGCAAGGGCCGGGGCCTCCTGCCCTTCCATTCCGGCTCCTTTAAGCTGGCCGCCCAGCCTGAAGCGCCGGTTATTCCCGTGGCTATCTCCGGGAGCTACGATGTTTTTGAGCGGCACTACCGGGTTAAGCGGGTTTCGGTGCGGATTGCCTTTGAAAAACCGGTGCTTGCCTCGGAAATCCCTCTGGAGAGACGGCGGCAACGCCTAGCGGACCTGGTATACGGGATTATTCAGCAGACCCTGCGGGAACAAGCGGCGGAGAACGGAGAACCAGTACCAGAGAACCAGTAACCGGGCGGGCGCGGTCTTCGCAAAACCAGCGCCCCTCCGCCTGTTGTTCCCCGCCCGCCATGCTCTGTTTATTTGGGCGCACCCGGATTCGAACCAGGGACATCTTGCGTGTAAAGCAAGCACTCTAACCAGCTGAGTTATGCGCCCATAACCGCGCTTCCCACCCTAGCCCGCCAAGCGCCCCTATGTCAAGGCGGCATAACCAGGGCCGGGCCGGCGGTTCCAACCGGCAGGGGGCATTACTCTTTTAGCTTGCCTAACCAGCCCGGGGCGCTTGTTTTTTTTCTCACGCTTGGTAGAATACCGGCAAAGGGGGGATGACTGGTGGACCAAAAATTACCGGGCGCCGCCGCGCTTTGCCGGGCGCGGCCCGCCGTGGTTTGTGAAAGTAGTAATACTGTTTACTCTGATTGCGTAATTCCTTGTATAGTAATGATTTACCCCCCCCCCCGTCAGATGTATAGCGGAATTCCTTTCCAGCGCGTTTTTCACCAGGGAAGCGCCGGTTAAATTTTCCCGAAAGTCCGCAATCAGCGCCGCTTACCCGTATTTGCCTAAGGAACCACTGATTACATCCCGTCGAGGAGGCGGGCTATAGTCCGAAATCATTAGAGCTGTTCTGAAACTTCAGTTTCAGAACAGCTTCCGCTTAAAAACGCGGTTTCATCGGACTTTAGTCCGCAGGCTTTAGCCTGAGAAACCGCAGGACGTGTTCCGAAACCAACCGGGTTTTGGAACACGTCTA
>JAITHL010000196.1 GCA_031279975.1 Treponema sp.
AGGGGACGGAGCACAGGGCGGGCCGCTCGATCCGGGGACCTTGGTAAAATCCAAAGGGTCCACGGATTGCGAACCTGCGGTTCGACACGGATGAGAAGGGTTTTGTTACTGGAAATCCGTGCAATCCGTGGACCGCGTTTAAAAACCTGCTGTAATCAGCGCTCGCCCTGGTATTGATCTTCTCCAAGGGCTATGCTAGAGTGAAAAGCGCGGCCCGGATGGTGGAATTGGTAGACACGCTGGTTTCAGGTACCAGTGCCTTCACCGGCATGGAAGTTCGAGTCTTCTTCCGGGCAATCAGAGTAAGCCCCGCCTTGTAAAGCGGCTGTTCCAAAATTCGGACGTTTGGAACAGCCGCGATTTTTTTTATCAAACCGGTTATCCATGGAGGCAATTGCAATTTTGCAACTGCCCCCATGGGTTGAGGCTAATCCCAAGGGCTTGACAAAAATTGGTATAGGGCCAATAATCCTAGTAATTTGATAGAATTACTCTGGAGTATCCTATGTCTGAAATACCGAAGGAAACGGGCGGCGCGGAGGCGGCGCGGTTTTTTCACCCGCTGACCCTGATCCCCCCGGCGGCCCTGGCCCTGACGCTGGCCCTGCACCGGCTGCTTCCCGCCCACCGGGAATACCGGCCCAAGGTCCTGCCCTATTTTACCCCCTTTTTGCTCATCCTGATCGGGGGCTTTGCGCTGCTTATACTCATGGGCCTCTTCAACGCCTGGCTGCGGAAGCGGCTGGCCTTCAAATCCCTGTTCTTGGGCGCGGCCTTCCTGTCGCTGGGGGCGTACAACTGCGTTACCCTCAAACTCAACTTGCTTCCCAGCCTGTATTTTCCCGCCCCTGAACGGATCATCGCGGTTTTTATCAAGGATTGGCTGTTCCTGCTCCAGTGCCTGGCCTATTCCCTGCGGCTCCTTTTAGGCGGCTTTTTCCTGGGAGCCTTGACGGGGGTGCTTACCGGAACCCTCATCGGCTGGAGCCAGCGCTGGAATTATTGGATCATGCCCTTTATCCGTATTGCGGGGCCTATCCCGCCTACCGCCTGGATACCCATAGCCCTGGTGATATTCCTCAAGCCCGCCAGCGCCAGCCTGTTTCTCATCGCCCTGGGGGTTTGGTTCCCCACCACGGTGCTCACCGCGTCAGGGATCATGAACGTGGAGAAGCGGTACTTTGAGGTTTCCAGCACCCTGGGGGCCGGCCCCTTGCGGAAGATACTTTCCATTGCCCTGCCCGGTGCCGCGCCGAATGTCTTCGCCGGCCTCTTTAACGGCTCTTCGGCCTGCTTCCTTACCCTTATGGCCGCCGAGATGATCGGCTGCAAATTCGGCATAGGCTGGTACATCAACTGGCAGCGGGAAACCCTGGCCTATCCCAATGTGTACGCCGCGCTCATCGTCATCGCCCTGACCTTTTCCCTGCTCATTTCCCTCCAGTTCAAACTGCGGAACCGGGCCCTCGCATGGCAGAAAGGAACGATCCGGTGGTAGGGGCGGCAAAAACAGCGGGACAGGGCGGCGCCCTCAGCATACAGGGGGTGGGGAAGACCTTTTTTCAGCCCGGCGGTCTGGCGGTGCGGGTCTTGGACCAGGTAGACCTGGACATTCAGCCGGGGGAATTTGTCTCCCTCATCGGCCCTTCGGGGTGCGGCAAATCCACGCTGCTGCGGCTTATCGCCGGGTTGAACCGCCCGGATCAGGGCGTCCTGGCGATGGACGGCGGGGAGATTACCGGTCCGGGCTGTGAACGGGGGCTTGTGTTTCAAGACCCCACCCTATTCCCCTGGAAGACCGTGTATGAGAATATCGCCTTCGGCCTGCGTTCCCGGAAGGTATACCGGAAGGAAAAGGACAGCATCCCCGGCTTTATCCGCCTGGTGGGGCTTGAGGGCTTTGAGCGCTCCTATCCTCATCAGCTTTCCGGGGGCATGGCCCAGCGGGCAAGCCTTGCCCGGGCCCTGGTGAATAACCCCAAGGCGCTCCTGCTGGATGAACCCCTGGGGGCGCTGGACGCCTTTACCCGGATGAACATGCAGGAGGAGCTCCTCAAAATATGGGAACGCCGGGGCATGACCGCGGTGATGGTAACCCATGATGTGGACGAGGCCGTCTACATGGCGGAGCGCATTGTGGTCATGTCCGCCCGGCCCGCCAAAATCGAAGAGATTATCAGCGTGAGCCTGGGGCGGCCCCGGCAGCGGGACGATCCGGACTTTTTAGCCCTCCGCTCGATGATTCTCAAGCGGCTGCGCTTTGCCGGAAACCGGGGGGAATTGCAGTATTACCTATGAGACCAACCGTATGAAATACGGAACAATTTGGTGAAACCATTGATTTAAGGAGACGGGTATGAAAACGAGTTTTCTTGCGGCCTTGATCGCCTGCGCCGCCCTAACGGCGGCGTTCCCAGGCGGGACTAAGGACAAAAAAGGGTCCGGGGCGGATTTTGTTCTGACCATCGGGCTTCCGGTTGAGGGCGGGCTCTGCGAGGCGCCCTTCTATATCGCCATTGAGAAGGGGTTTTACGCCGCGGAGGGCCTGCGATACCAGGTATTCAAGATGGACAGCGGCACGACGATGAACCACCTGACCGCCGGGACTATAGATGTTACCAACAATTTGCTGGCCACCTTGATTCAGCCCCTTGCTAACGGCCTGGATGTCAAGATACCCCTGGCCCTCCATACGGGCTGCGTGAAGGTGCTGGTCCGGCCCGATTCTCCCATTCAAAGCCCCCGGGACCTCCGGGGCAAGAAGATAGGGGTTCCCAGCCTCAACGCCAGTACCAGGGTGATCCCCGCGAGGGTGCTGGCCGGTCTGGGCATCAAGGTGGACGGTCCCGGCGCGGAGGTGGAGTGGATCGTCTATCCTTCCGCCGAGCTGCCCCTGGCCCTGGAGCGCGGCCTGGTGGACGCCATCGGTTCCGGCGATCCCGCCGCGTCGATCATTGAAAACGAGGGCAAAGCGCGGGTGATCATCAATAACGCGGTTGACGACGGCCTGCGGAACGAATTTTGTTGCGTAGCGCCCGTGCGTTCCCAGACCCTGGCGGAGCATCCTGATGCGGCGGCCAAGTTCCTGCGGGCCATACAGAAGGCGTCCAAGTGGGTGCAGGAGAACCCGGATGAAACCGCCCGGATCATCACTGGGAAGGGGTACATTGCCGGAGACGCGGCAATTAACGCCCAGGTGCTGAAAACCTACAACTACCGGGCCTCGGTAAGCGAGGCCCGGTCAGCCCTGGAACGCAATATCCAGGACCTCCAGCGGATCGGCCTGGTGGCGGCGGATGTGGACGTAAACGCCCTGGTGCGGGATACCTTTACCGCCGTGCCGGGGGTCCCGGATTCGCTGTTTTAATCCCTCCGTTGCGCCCTACCCCCTCAACGGGGGCTGCCAAAGCCGCAGAGCGGCTTTGGCTTGAGAGTTTGCGCAGAGCGCAAACTCTATCCGCGCTATCCGGCGAAGCCGGATAGCACCGTAACGCCCCCGCCGGGGGGGGGCGTAAGGCCCCCCGGGCCCCCCGGTTAGTTGTTGACAGTGGGCCGGTCTGTGGACCCCTTTGATACGGTGTGGTATACTTTCCGTAATAGTTATCAACAGGGGGCGGGTATGGCCGGGAGAATAGCGTTTTTTTTCGGAGTATCGCTGATACTGGGGGGATGCGGCGCTCCTTTTTGGCTGCCCCCGATAACCGAGGAGCGTCCGGCGGCGGTCCCCCCGAAAGCGCGGGCCGCCGCGCCCGCGGCAAGCCCGGCGGGGGGGAACTATAACACAGCCCAACGGGTAAGCCTGAACGCGCCTGATCCGGATGCGGCCGTCTACTACACCCTTGACGGCAGCCTGCCCACCCAAGAGAGCGCGCGGTACACCGGGCCCCTGGACATAGCCGTTACAACGCGCCTCAAGGCCATTGCGGTGCGGGGGGATATGGCCCCCAGCGAGCTGTTGAATGAACTCTACTATTTTGTGGACCCCCCGTCCGCAAGCCCTGCCGGGGGGTCCTATACCAAGACGCAGTTGGTTACCCTAAGCGCCCCGTGGGGAACCCTCGTGTACTACACCGTTGACGGCAGCGAGCCCACGGAAGACAGTATGCGGGCCTTGGGGTACATCGGGATCAGCGGCCCCCTAACCCTCAAGGCCGTGGCGGTATTGGCGGGGACCGCCAGCCAGATCATGACGGAACGTTACGAGGTTGCCCTGGCCCCCGAAGATTGGCCGGTCTTTGTCGCCCCGCCGTCGTTTTCCGCCATAAGCGGCGAAGCGGATGCTATACACTGCGCCTGGACTCCTTCCTTTCCCCCGGCGGAGAACTATGAACTGTACTATATGGAAGGAAATCATACTGCTGAAGTTCTGCTTGCCCAGGGAATCAAGGTTGATTGCGGAGCGGACGCCTCCGCGGTTCTGCGGGGCTTGAGCCCCAACGGCCCGTACAGTTTCCTGGTACGGGCAGCCAAACGCGGCTACCAGGACCGGGATTCGGCGGTACAGGTCCATACCTTTGACCCGGCGCCCTTCAATGCCCCGTCGGCCCTCACGGCGGGCAATGGGGTAAACGGTATGCTTTGTTCCTGGACCCCCTCAGCGCCTCCGGCGGACCGCTATGAGTTGTACTGCCGGGCGGGCAATTTTACCAGCCCCGAGGCAATTATCCAGGGAGGATTTCAGGCGTACAGCGGGCCGGATACGGCCTATACGCTCAATAGCCTGAGTTTTGGGGAGGTCTACAGTTTTGCGGCGCGGGCGGTAAAGCGGGGCCGCCTCGACGGGGATTCCAACGCGGCGGCCCTGGAGCGGCGGCTCCCCAGCGCGGTAATCGATATGGCCGAAAACAATCCAGCCGCTGCCGGGATCGGCTGGACCTACGAGAACGGGGTGTATACCATTTGGTCCCACGCGGATGTTACCGTTACCGGCGATAACGGCGGCAGCGGGCGGCGTATTGTTGTTGCCCCAAACGCCCAGGCGGTGAACATTACCCTGGCGGGCGCCGCGATTACCGGGGGAGCCGGGAACGGTGAAAGCCCGCTTACGGTCAGCGCTGGGGCGGACCTGCGGCTGACCCTGCGGGAATCTACCCAAAACGTTCTAACCGCCCGGGGCGTAAACGCGGGCCTCCGGGTTACACAAACCGGGAACCTGGCCGTGAGGGGCGGCGGGAAACTCACAGCCCAGGGCTCCTCCACGGTTTTCGACAGCGGAGCCGGAGCCGGCATAGGCGGCGCGGGTTTTTGGGCAGCCAGGGATGCCGGCGTCATCAGCATACAGGATGCGGCGGTGGTTGAAGCCGTCAGCGTTGGTTTTGGGGCTGCTATCGGCGGCGGCGGCATCGGCGCCAACAACAGTGTCGGCGGCGGGACTATCACGATTTCCGGCGGAACAGTTACGGCCCAGGGCAACATGAGTGGTCAGGGCGCCGGAATCGGCGTTGGCGGCAATGGGACTATCGCAATTTCCGGCGGAACGGTGAACGCCCAGAGCGGCAACAGCGGGTTCGGGATCGGCTGCGATAGCGGGACTATCGCAATTTCCGGCGGGACAGTGAGCGTCCAGAGCGGCGGCGGCGGGGTAGGGATCGGCAGCCGCAACAGCGGCGGGACTATCATAATTTCCGGCGGAACTATTATTGCCCAGGGCGGCGAGGCTGGTATCGGCGGCGGCGCGTCCCTTACGCTGAACAACGGACATCCGGTTATCTTTGCCAGCAGCATCACCGGTACCAGCGGCTTGCCGGGCGCGGCGGGTTCTTCGGCGGTTTATGGCATTCTGCAAGGCGCCAGCGAGGTTGCGGCATCCTTCGGCGGCGGCTTCCCCAATGATCCGGTTAATAACGTTACTATTACCCTGCTCGTTGATATGACCGTGCCTGCGGGCGGGACCCTTACCTTAGCGCCCAAGATGACGCTGAACCGGAACGGAAAAACTATTACCGTCAACGGTTCAATAGTAAACAACGGCGGAACCGATAGTAACTAGCGTCTGTCTATAATGCGGACGCAGGGTCTGGCCATACAGTAACCGGCTCTATGGACAGACCCTAACTAGGAGCCCGTTGCGCTTGTAGGTTTTTCCGGCACTTTGTACCGAAAAAACCACGATTTATGGGCTCCTTTGGCAGTTTGCAGGGTAAAAAATCGCCTGGCAGCCGATTTTTTACGGTTTTAAGCGCGAAGCGCAACAAACTGCTAGGCGGCGGGCGGGCGGCGAAGGGAGCCGCGTTTGTCCGCCCTGTTCTCTGGCAAGGGTTGGTTGATGGCTGGATGGTTAGGGTGTTTTAAAGAATTTCATGACGCGGCGGCATTCCAAGGGGAGTTTCGCTATAATGAGCCCATGTCCGGTCATACCACCTTCCAGACCGGCGGGCCGGCGGATCTGTGGATACGCCCGGCGGGGGATTGTTTCCCGGACTATGGGGCGGCCCTGCTGCGTTTTGCCCAGGCCCGGGGGATACCGGTCTTTATCCTGGGGGGCGGGGCAAACCTGGTGGTTGCCGACGCGGGCATCCGGGGCATAGCGCTGGATACCGGCGGGTATACCGGGGCGCTCTTTCCCCAGGATGCGGGCGGCGGGCTGCCGCGGGTTCTGGTTAAAGCCGGAACCCCGATGGACGCCCTGGTAGACGAGGCCGCGGAGCGGGGCTGGAGCGGCCTGGAGTTTCTGGCGGGTATGCCCGGCACGGTGGGCGGGGCGGTTTGGATGAATGCCCGGTGCATGGAGCAATCAATGTCCGGCGTACTGGAGGCGGCGGTGATCCTGGACGAGGAGCGCCGCCGCGTAACCGTTCCCCTGGGGCCGGCGGATTTTTCCTATAAAAAAAGCCCCTTCCAAGACCGGGACGCGCTGATCCTTGCGGCGGTCCTGCGGGCGCGGCCCGGTTCCCCGGAGCGTATCCGCGCCGAGGCTGCCCGGCTGCGCCAAGACCGGGAGCAAAAGGGCCATTACCGGGCCCCTTCGGCGGGATCGGTTTTTAAGAACAACCGGGCCTTTGGCGCTCCGGCGGGGAAGATCATTGACGAGCTGGGTTTGCGGGGCCTTGCCATCGGCGGCGCCATGGTGGCCCCTTGGCACGGCAATTTTATCATTAACACGGGAAACGCCGCGTCCGCGGACATCCGGGCGCTCACCGAAGCGCTGCGCGAGCGGGTCCATGCCGCGCGGGGGATACGGTTGGAGCCGGAGATACGCTTTGTTGGAGCCTGGTAATGCCCTCCGACGCCCACGCCCATCCCTATGATCTCCTCCAGGTTTTTCCCCAGGGGGAAGAAGAACGCCGCGCTTTGGGGATTTCCTGCGCGGCCAGCGCCTGGAACCTCCGGGAGTTTGAGGCCCAGGAAGAGCTTGCCCGGCAAGCCCGCATTGACCGGGCCGCGCCGGTACTGCTCTGTTTTGCCGTACATCCCCAGCTTGCCGCGGCTCCAGCTTCGCGGGTCCGCCCGTCCCTTGAGGCCCTGGAAACCCTGGTCCGGGAGGGCCGCTTGGCCGGGGTCGGCGAAACCGGCTTTGACTACTACCGCCCGGACTTTAGGGAGGCCGGGCCCTTCCAGGAGGAGCTCTTTCAAACCCATCTGGAGCTTGCCCTAAGCGGGGGCCTGCCCGTGACGCTCCACCTCCGGCGGGCCATGCATAAGGCGTTTGCCCATGCTAAGGCCCTGGGGAAGCTGCCCGCGGTGATCTTCCACGCCTATCCGGGCAGTTTTGAAGAGGGGCTGTCCCTCCTGAAACAAGGGATCAACGCCTATTTTTCCTTTGGAACGGCACTGCTCCTGAACCATAAAACCGCCAGGGCCGCCTGCGCCCGTCTGCCGGGGGAACGGCTGCTGCTGGAAACTGACGCCCCCTATCAGCCCTTACGCGGGGCGGCCTTTTCCCGCTGGTCTGATCTGGCGGCCATACTACATGGGGTTGCGGCCCTCCGGCAAGAAAACCCCGCCGCGCTGCAAGCCCAGGTAGACGCGAATTTTCAACGCATTTGGCCGGACGGACTAACGGTTAATGGGAAGCGTTGAAACAGGGACCGGGGAACCGCTGATTGCGGACCCTTGGTCCGAATTCAATCGAGGATGCGGGCTATAGTCCGCAATCCGTGGACCCTTTTGATAATGCCGCATGAATCAGCGCCCCTATGCCTGTTTTTCCTTTGCCGCCTGGCAGGGGATATTTTCCAGAAAGTCTTCCAGCATGATCTGTTCCGGCCCGGAGAGGAAGATGAATTCCATAGACATAACCGGCTCTTTGCGGATGACCTGGCAGATGGGGCTCAGGATGTCGTTCCCGGCGCGGAGGGAACACTCGGCAATTTCCTCTTCCACCAGGATGTTTTCCGCCAGTTCGGCGTGATCAAGCGTAAAGGATATGCCGCTGGAGGAGATGGTCTTGACCGCGGCGGTCAGGAGGACCTTGTTGAGGGGATTGATCATGCAGAAACCGATGCCGGGCCAGTCTTCCACATGGTAGCGCCGGGACCGGCGTTTATCCTCCAGGCGTATATACCGCTCAAGAATGCTTTGGAGCCGGTCAACCTCGCTGCAATGACGCATATTTTCCGCGATAATGCCGCTTACCCCCAGATAAAAAGCCTTAACCGCTTCTTCCTGGGAAAAGGTTGCGCCGTTCAAGAGTATGATGGGGCAAATTTCTTTTGGCCGCTCGCTGCGGACAAATTGTACGAGGATTTTCCAATGCCGGGGAAAGTCCTGGGCGCTGATGATGATCCCGTCGGGGTCAACCTCGTCGATATTATCCATGGCCTTGAGGATATGGCGGTAGCGGATCAAATCAAAGCCCAGGGGTTTAATGTTTTGGGATATGATGCTCAGACTTTCATCCGACGCAAGGGCCAGCATTAATTTCATTCGGTCCCCAGATTTAAGACCGTGTAATCCACTATGGTCCAAATATCGTCTTTCCGGCGCAGATAGTAGGTATAGCGCTTCCGCTCGGAATAATTGCCGGTTTTAAATTTTTCCAATACCGTAACCTCCCCCGTGTCAACCCCGTAAGCGGTCCGCTCAACGGCGAATTCCGAGGGGATGGCCGCTATGTCGCCGTCTATTACGGAGCTTTGGAGTTCCCCCCGGTACCGGGCGATCATGCGCCGGCGCCCTTCCTCGGATTCCGCGCGCCATTGGCGCTGCCGGGCGCTGTCCCGGGTCAGCAGGGCTTCCAGGTCCAGGTACAGGAAGAATTTTTCCCACTGGGATTTTTGGCGGGCCGTCAGGGTATAGCGGATGATTTCATCGGGGGGCAATTTTTCCCGCGCCAGGACCGCGTTGGTCTCCACATCCATAGCCAGGGGAAGCCCCCCAGGGCCGGGGATTGCCGGGGGCCGGAGGTTGAGGCTCAGGCGGTTTGATTCCAGGGGGGCGGTTTCTTCCTGGTTCCCGGTTCCCGGAACGCGGACCAATGCGGGATGGAGCTTCGCCTGCACCACAAAGGCGCCGCTCTGGGTAAGATTGGCGTAGTTCCGAATATCCTCCACAAAGGAAAATGATTCCCCGCTTTCCACGATAACATCCCGGAAATAGATATGCTGGTTGGCCGTCCGTTTCCGCACCAGCCATTCGGCGTCCCCCACAGACCGGTTTGAAACGGTCCGCACATCGAAATCCACTGAAAAGGCCCGCTCGTCCGCCAGTTTAAACCGGTAGGTCGCCGGCCCGTTATTGGTAATGGTTACTTGCACCAGGATGGGCGCGTTTCCCGCGTAATAGACCCGCTGATCAAAATACCGGATGTTGACCGCTACGCTTTCATCGGCGGCAAACAAGGCGGGCGCCGCCGGAAGCGCCCAAAAAAGTGAAGCAAATAAGAGGGCTACCCTGTGTTTCATTGTGAAACTCCCTTAATTTTCCTTGCCGGATATTCCCGGCAAGGAAATGTTCGCTAAAACTCGTCCATTTTTATAGAAAAAAACATTGCTATTTAAAGCCGGTCCATAATGACATTATAGACCGATTTCTTTAAAAAACGCATTTTCGCAACCCCTAGGGTAACGCTGATTAACTTGACGCCGGACCCCCGGTCCGCAATCAGCGTTACCCGCGAACCTTTGGTTCGATGCATTTGCTCATTTCATTACGCAAATGCGGGTAAGAAGCGCTTATTAAATCCCGATTGGATTTAATAAGCGCTTCCTTATGCGGGAAAATGCAAGGTCTGTCCATAAAGTAACAGACTTTATAGTATAGACCTAATTATACTAATCGGAATATCGCTATGAATACCTTATCATTTCCAGCCCTCCTGAAAAAAATAGAAGCCTCCCAAGGGGTTGCCGCGGTTATCCAGGCTTTTAGGAGGGGCGCTCTTCCCGTGGAACTCGCTTGTTTTGAGGGCGCCTATGCGTCCCTGCTCATTGCCCGGCTCTTTCAGGAAGCCCCCGGGGTGTTTCTCGCGGTGAGCCCCACAGACCGGGACGCCCAAGACCTGGCCCAAGACCTGGCGGCCCTGGAAACGCCGGCCATGATACTGCCCTGGTGGGGAACCGTTCCCTACCGGGAAATGGCCCCCCTGTCCGCGGTCTTTGGGGAACGGAGCCGTATACTCAGCGATCTGATCCAGGGGCGTCCGGGGGTCCTGATCGTTCCCCAGCGGGCCTTCCAGACGCCCCTGCCCCCGCCTGACTATATCCAGAGCCTCCTCATCCCCGTGAAGAGCGGCGGGGCCATCAATACCCCGGCCCTGGCGGAAACCCTGACGGCCTACGGCTATCTCCGGGTCCCCCGGGTCCAGGTGCGCGGCGAGTTCGCCCTCCGGGGGGAGGTCCTGGACATCCTCATGGGCGGGGACGAGCTGGCCTACCGGGTGGTCTTTGCCTATGACCGGGTGGAGTCGATCCGCCGTTTTGATCCCCTGGATCAGAGCGGCTTGAACCAGGTCCCGGACTTTCATATCCGCCCCTTAAAGGAAGTGGTCTGGACGGACGACCGTATTCTTGCCCTGGGCCGGCGGCTTGCCGCGGCTGAGGAATTTCCCGCCGGGGGCCGTTTGTGCCTGGAAACCCTGCAAAGCCGCCGCGCCCTGGGCGGGGAGGAACTCTTCTTTTCCCTGGCCTTTGACCGGAGCGCGACCCTTCTGGACTATCTGGGCGATAGGGGGACGGTGTTCTTCCTCGACCGGGAACGGCTGGAAAACGCCCAGGCTTCCCTGGAGCTTGATTATGAAGGCTTTTACCGCAAGGCCCTGCGGGACGGGGCCGGACAGGAACTCCCCGCGCCCCGGCGCATACTGTTGAACTTCCAGGACCTTGCCGCCCAAATAGGCCGGCAGCTTTCCTTTATGACCCTCAAGCGGGAGGAAGGCGCCGGGCCGCCCCGGATAAGCGCCTGCGCCGGGCCGGGGCGGAGTTTTTTTGGGAATATTACCTATTTAAAAGAAGAACTAAGCGCCCTGATCCAGGAAGGATGGCGGGTCCTGATCGCCGCGGAATCAGAGGCCCAGGCCGGGCGGATACGGGAACTCCTGCGGAGCCTTGAGGCGGCGGCGGGCCCGGCCAAGGCGCGGGCCGGAACCCAAGCCCCGGCGATAACGGTGCTCAACCAGCCCCTGTCAGCGGGTTTTTCCCTGCCGGACCTCAAACTCCTGGTGATCCAGGAACATGAGATATTTGGCCGCCGGAAACGGCCTCCCCGGTCCCTCAAAACCGCCCGGAGCGCCGTCATCGATACCTTTGTGGAACTCAATCCTGGGGACCCGGTGGTGCATAGCAATTACGGCATCGGCTTGTTCAAGGGCATAGAGCGTATCCGCGCCCTGGGGCATGAGCGGGATTATATCAAGCTGGAATACCTGGGGGAGGAAGTGGTGTTTGTTCCCATTGAACAGGTGAACCTGGTCCAGCGGTATATTGGAAACGAGGGGAATCTTCCCCGGCTGGACAAGCTGGGCTCTAAAAACTGGGAAAACCGGAAGGGCCGGGTTAAAAAATCCGTGGAGGACATTGCCCAGCGGCTCATCGAACTGTACTCCAAACGGAAGGCCGCCCCGGGTTTTGCCTTTTCCAAGGACACGGAATGGCAGACCATGTTCGAAGCCGCCTTTCCCTTTGAGGAAACAGCGGATCAGCTCCGGTGCGTGGAGGAAATCAAGGAAGATATGGAGCGCCCCCATCCCATGGACCGGCTGGTCTGCGGGGATGTGGGGTACGGCAAGACCGAGGTGGCGGTGCGGGCCTGTTTTAAGGCGGTTATGGAGGGGAAGCAGGCGGCCTTTCTAGCCCCGACCACCATACTGGCGGAGCAGCATTTTGAGAACTTCCAGGAGCGCTTTGCCCAATTCCCGGTGCGCCTGGGTATGCTCTCCCGTTTTGTGGACCGGGGGGCCGCGAAGAAGACCCTGGAAGCGGCGCGGTCCGGGGCTATCGATATCCTGGTGGGCACCCACCGGATCATCCAGCGGGACGTGGCCTTTAAGGACCTGGGCCTCTTGGTCATTGATGAGGAACAGCGCTTTGGGGTTAAGGATAAGGAACGGCTCAAGGAGTTGAAGACCACGGTGGACTGCCTTACCCTGAGCGCCACCCCCATACCCCGGACCCTGCACATGAGCCTGCTCAAGATACGGGACATGAGCCTCCTGGCCACGGCTCCGCGAAACCGCCGCCCTATTGAGACAACCATTGAGGAATGGAACGATGAGCGGGCCGCGGCGGCCATACGCCGGGAGGTTGAGCGGGGCGGCCAGGTCTTCTTCCTCCACAACCGGGTGGAGAGCCTGCGGGAAACCCGGCTCAAGGTGGAACAGTTGGTCCCGGAGATGCTGGTGGAAACCGCCCATGGCCGGATGGACGGCGCGGATCTGGAGGATGTGATGCACCGGTTTATCCACGGGGGCTTTCATGTGCTGGTGTCCACCACCATCATCGAAAACGGCATTGATATTCCCAATGTGAATACCATCATCATCGACCGGGCCGATCTGTACGGCGTTTCCCAGCTCTACCAGCTCCGGGGCCGGGTGGGCCGTTCTGACCGGGCGGCCTATGCGTATCTCTTTTATCCCCAGGATAAGGTTTTGAACGAGCTTGCCATGAAGCGGCTGCAGGTGATCTCCGATTTTACCGAACTGGGATCGGGTTTTAAGATCGCCATGAAGGACCTGGAAATCCGGGGGGCGGGCAATATTTTGGGCCGGGAGCAGAGCGGAGACATCTATTCCGTGGGCTTTGATCTGTATATGCGGCTTTTGGAGGAGGCGATACAGCGCTTAGAAAACACCGAGTATGAGGCGGAAACCGAAACCCTCCTGGAATTGGAATATTCCGGCTACATTCCCGACGCCTATATCGACTCGGCCCAAGAAAAAATGGATGTCTATAAGAAAATCGCCTCGATTAAAACCAAGGATGAGCTGGAGCGGGTCTATGGGGAACTGCTGGACCGTTTCGGCCCGCCCCCGGCAGAGGCGGCGTCCTTGCTGGCTTTGGCGGAGATACGCATACTCTGCCGGGAAATAGCGGTTTCCTCCCTGCGGGAACGGAACGGCCTGGTCCGGCTGGAATTCGGCAAGGTAGCCAAGATACCGGTTGACCGGCTTGTCCGCCTGCTGCGGGAATCCGGCGGCAGGATAAAACTGGACCCCCATGCGTCCAATGTGCTGCTGCTCCAAACCGGAAGCATCGGCCTGCAAGAGAAGAGCGAATTCATCCGGGAAAAACTGGCGGCCCTAACGCCCTGACGGGCGGTTGCGGGGATTTTACCCTTGCGCCCCCGGCCCCCGCTGTCAACAACTTATAGAGATTAGCGGGGGGCAAGCCCCCCTCACTCCGAACCCTCCGGGTTCTCCGCTGCCCCCGCCGGGGTGGTTCCGCGCAGCGGAACCATTAGGGAGTTTTGGGCAACGCCCAAAACTCCAGGCCGAGTGGAGTTTTGCCAAAGGCAAAACTCCGAGGCAATCCGGCAATGCCGGATTGCCCGCCCCCCGGTCCCCCC
>JAITHL010000064.1 GCA_031279975.1 Treponema sp.
TCATTCCTAGTCCTTTGTGTTTCACTTGGTTACCTCATAGCAACCAGTGTACTTTGGGCTAGGTTTTTAGTTTTTAGGCATCCGCTTTTTCGGCTAGGTTTTGTTTTTAGGCATTACGGCGGGTTTTTGCGGGGCGCATGGATGCGCCCGGCAGCGGACAAAGGCGGGCCGGAAGCCCGAAACAGGATGCTGCGGGCTGGAGCCAGGCCCCCGGTCCCCCCAGCCTCATTCCAGGGGGTAAAGCCCCGCGCCGATGGCGGTGGTGTATTCAGCGTCCGAGGGATACTCAAAACGCACCGCGTACATCTCCTCAATGGCGGTTAAAATTCGCTTACCCACGCTGTTCTTGCTGCCGTTTCCCGTAACCACCACCCTGTTCGTATTGCGGCTCCGGGCCGCAAAGGCCGACAGCACCCCGATAACCTGGTACACCATGCTCACTATGCCCAGGGCAATATCCTCAAGCCCCGCGCCGTCCTGCATCTTCCCAAAATTGGAAACCGTGGCCTCCGGCTTCAGAAAACTCAGGTCCGTTTCCATAATATCCTCCAGGAGCAGATCGACCCGGTTCAGGCTGCCCGTTTCCGCCAGGGCCATAACATCGTTAAAATCCGAGGTTGACAAGAGCTTTTTTGCCAGCCCCAGTATGGTGCCCCCCCCCACGCCCGACCCCCCCAGGTGGCTGATACGGCCAGAGGACCGGGCGTCGATAATCACCGTGCCAGTCCCAACATTGGTGATGATGATGTTGTCCTTCCCCGCGAGATACATCCCGCCTATGCCGATGGCCTGTATCTCATTGACCCTCCGGGTGGGTATCCCAAAGAGATCGCTCTTCATTTTGGCGGACCCCGCGCCGGTGATCATGACCCTTTGAATATCCTCCATTTTGATATGGTTTTCCAAAAGCATCTTGCCAAAGGCCCCCGCCGCGGAAGTTACCGCGTCCGCCGCCTTGGTTTTTATCCGGTGTATCACCCGGCCCGCGTTTTGCGCGCCCCCCCCTGGGCCGGGAACGGCCTCAATGGAAACCGCCTTAGTGGTGGTGCTGCCTATATCAATGCCAATTATCATGCCTCATACCCGCTTGATAAATAAATCCAGCGTTTTAAGGCCCAGCATAAGCGCCGCCGTTACCAAAGCCCCGGCTATGCAGACCCCCAGCGCCGCCGCCCCCAGGGTCCGGCCCTTGGGCAGGCCCAGCACCCAGGCCCCCAGGGTGCCGGTCCACGCGCCGGTTATGGGCAGGGGAACCGCCACAAACAGGGCCACCCCAAGCCAGCCCCACCGCTCCACCGGCCCTTGCAGCTTTTTTCGGGCCCGGGCCACAAAACCATCGAAAAACGCCCGGTACTGGCGGCACAGGGAAACGCAGAGCCGGAGGGCCGCGGCGGACGAACCCCGCCGTTCAGACAGCCGGAGCAGCTGGCCGTGGACCGTGGAAAGAAAAAACCAGCAGCAGGGCGCGGCCAGGGCGTTCACGCCCGCCGCAAAGATATAGGCCGCGTACCAGGGAAACCCCTGGGCGATGGCAAAGGGTATGGCCCCCCGCAGTTCCGATAGGGGCAGAAAGGCCAAGAGCGCGGTTCCAACATAACCGGTCAAGGGAATAGGGTCCATGCCAAGAGGGTATCAGAATTAGGGGATAACGCCTAGGGAAACGGCGCTTGCGGACCGGCCCGGATTAGAAGGGGTTTTGTTCCTGGAAATCCGTGGACTCTATTTAAAAAATCAGGTTTAATCACCGGTTCCCTGGGAAGCATCATCCTTTAATCACCGCAAGGGGGGTCAGTTTAACCTTGGGAACAACTAAATCCTCTTCCGCGGCGATAACCGCGTCGATGTCCTTATAGGCAAGGGGCGCTTCGCTGAGGTCCCGTATTTTTTCCCCGCCCTTGCCCCGGGACCGGGAAAAGCCGAAACGGTCGTACACTATGCCCTCCATAGCCGCGTCGCAGGCTTCCAGGGTGAGGGTCTTATTGGCCGCGCTTCTGCTGAGCCTTCTCCCCGCGCCGTGGGAAGAGGACCTAAAGGATGCGGGATTGCCAAGCCCTTCCACTATATAGGAGGGGGTTCCCATGCTCCCCGGTATTATGCCAATCTCACCCTTGTCCGCGGCGGTCGCCCCCTTCCGGTGTATCCAATAGGCCCTTCCCTGGTGTTCTTCCAGGGCCGCGTAATTATGATGAATAGCGGCTTCCAAGCCATAGGTAATATCCGGGAAAAACTCCCCAAGAACTTCCTTGATATGCCCCATCATAAGGCGGCGGTTTTCCAGGGCATAGGCGAGGGCATGGTTCATATCACGGATGTACGCTTCTCCCAGGCTGTGGTCCGCGGGAATAAACGCCAAATCAGCATCGGGAAGCGCTATGCCCATGGCGCTGTTCAGGCGCTTCGCTTCCTGGTGGTAGTAGGACGCGATACGCTGGCCCATATTTCTAGAGCCCGAATGGAGCATCACCCATACGCCGCCGGTTTCCGACCGCTGTATTTCAATAAAATGGTTCCCCCCGCCGAGGGTTCCCAGGTTGCGCCGGTCAAGATCGTCCCCCTTTTCCGTCCACCACGGCGGAAGGCAGTCCCCGGCCCCGGCCCGCCACTCCGCGAATCCCGCCCATTCGGTTTTTTCTCTATGGGCCCTTCCCTCCCCAAGGGGAATACGCCGCTTTATCGCTTCGGTTATCCCCCGTAAATGGGCCATGCTGGTAAACGCGGCGGCATTGAGGCCCGTTTCGAGCGCGCCCATGCCGCAGCCGATGTCCACCCCCACCGCATTGGGTATTACCGCGTTTTCACAGGCGATTACCCCGCCTATGGGCATCCCGAATCCCCCGTGAGCATCGGGCATTAAACTGATATGTTCCCGCGCCGCCGGATGGTTTGCGAGATTCTTTGCCTGTTCCAAGGTTATCGCGTCCGCGTCCGCGCACCAGGACTTTATCGGAATCCGCTGTTCATGGTTCTCCCACTGTATCATAGCCCTATGATACGCCCCCCATGCCCCCTTTGCCTAGGCGGGGGGACCGGGGGCAGGGGGCAAACCTGGCAGTCAACGCCATTGCCGACGGACGCGCCGCCGCAGAGGCGGTCATTAAGACGCCGCGGGGAGACTCGGCAGCGGAGGCAGAAGGCGTACAGCCAAGCTCTTTGGGGGAATCGGGGGTTCGTACCCCCGCGAGGCCGGGGGCGGACGGCGCTTCGTACGGTAACTGGCCCTCGCCTTAGCGCGTATAGTACCGGATACGGTAAGTCCCTTCACTCGACAGGGCATAACCTTCAACACGCAGATAGATTACGGTACTGGCGGACGGGGTAACGGCCAGCGGGTTTGAATAACCATTGCCGGCTTGTTCCGTATAGGCTCCAGAGATACCGGAACGCATATATCGGCGCTCTGCGTTCCGCTTCCATTCGTTGTTGGAAATCCCAATGGCGGCGGCCTCTGAGTGCCCGCCGCCATTGGGATTTACCGGACTGCCGCCGGAGTTTTGCCGGTTTGCCATTACCATCTTTTTCAGCGCAAGTCTTGAAGCGTCTGCATCAAAGAAGCACAGCGCCCCGGATGTAAAGGCATGAGTTCCAAGCGCGGCGATGAGCGGCGGGGCGGCGGGCGCTGTACCGGAAACTGAAAGCCCCGGGCAAAGCGGCCCTTGAAGCGGGAAACCCGGCGTTTCTCATGGCGGGAGGAAATGGAAGCGGCGGCGGGCTGCCGGGTATTTGCGCTCACCCCCCGCCATCTGGCGGTGATCTGCCGGCCGATGAAGAAGTCGGGCAAGGAGGGCGCGCTGAAGACGGCCCGCCGCATTAGTTAAAAATTACAAAAAACGCTACAAAAAACGGCGGGCCATGCTTGCGGTGCTGGGCGGGTTTTGATTGTTATGTATTACCAGTCCCGCAGCCGGTACGCTCCAGCAACATCCGGCATAAAGTATTTTTTTGAAACCATTCTTTTAAACGCGATGATTTCACCAAACTGATATTTATTGCCGGAGTCCCAGGTGGTGTCGATAATATAGCCCGTGCCGTTGATTACCACCATATTGTAGGCGTGTCCTATGTCCGGTTGCGATGTATCGCATATCAAATAGGTATCAAGGCCAACCGCGTCCAGTAAAAACCAAAACAGTATAGCGTATTCATAGCAGACACCCCGCTGCCTTTCAATTATTTTCCCTAACGTAAACTCGGCGTTTTGTCCGCTTACATTGTTCATCCAATACAAGAGGTCGTAGTCATAAGCAAAGACATCGGCTACCCAGTCGTGTATCATTCTTACTTTAAGAAATTCATTTTTTTCTTTTTGGGCAAGGGCGACAATATCCTCCTGTGATGTTTTTCGAATATCATACCACTCGATTTTGGTGTCTTTCGCAGCGCTTACCTGGGCGGTGTTGGGGCTGCCTTGATACCGCTGTATAAAAGACATCCGCTCCGGCATATTTTTGATAAATAATTTTTTACCCCGCCTTTCTATTTCCCTGACTGTTTCCGCGTATGCCAGTTCTACCTTTTTTAATTCTTCCGGCGTAATAACCGGCTGCGGCATAGGCATTGCCAATTTTGACTTGTAAACCTCATAGGTAAAGGAGTATGTGCCGGTCATATTTTTATATACAAAATAAACGGACATACCCCTTGCGAAAACTTGATACCAGGTATTGCCGTCAACGCCTACCCGCGCGGCATACCGGTAGAGATTACTTGCCTCTCTGGAACGGTTGGACAATTTTTCCAACTCAACATTGGGCGGCGGCCCATTGAGTTTATTATGTGTCCAGGCGATATTATCCGCTTTTCCAAAAATGA
>JAITHL010000111.1 GCA_031279975.1 Treponema sp.
AAAAATAGCCCGCGGATTGCGCTGATTACCGGTAACAAAATCTGTGAAAATCAGTGCTAATCCGCGTTAATCCGCGGTCTCTTTTGATAATGCCGAATTATTCAGCGTTGCCCTAGGGATGCGCTGTTGTATTCAGGCTTTAACAAGGCCCGGGGATTTTCACGGAGGCAAGAAGCCGCGGATCATGCCGGGAATTCCCGGCGCCGCGTTTGCCAAAAGGCGCGGCCTTTTCGCCGCGCAGCGTCATTACAGAGAGATCGCCTTGTTCTTCATCCGCCGTATAGTTTTCATCCTCCTATACCCCGCCCTTGCCGTTCCCCTACCCGCCCAGGGGCCGGGGAATGATCTGGAGCGGCTTTCCTCCTTTGCGGACCCGGCCCGGCTATGGGGCGGGGGCGTCGAGGCGGTCATTGAGGAAGCCTACCGTATGGCCTTTAAAACCTACATCATCGGCGGCAAGGTGATGAACCTTCGTATGCCCTTTGCGGAAAATGATGAACGGAACAAACTTTCCAGCCAAGACTGGCAGTTCCTGGGGGGCGGCAAGGCAAATCCCGGCTATCTCTGGGGCGTTATCGACGGCATCCTTAAAACCGGGGATTTTTCCCGCTATGTTGAGGCCCTGGGGGACGGCAAAGAAAAGGTGATCGTCTTTGATATTCCCTCCAAAACCTGGCGGCCTTCCCGGGACCTCTATGATCTGGCCCGGATGAAGGCCGGCGCCTATCACGGATTGCCCCACCGTCCCATGGTATGGGTATCGGGCAAGGGCATAGGGGAACAGGATGTTTACAACTACCTCTACTGCGCCGGATGGGTGGGGATGGATTGCTCTGGTTTTGTTTGGCATGTCCTGTCCCATGTTGCCCGGACCGGCGGCATAGACCTTAACCGGCGCATCGGTTCCGCCCTGGGAACCCCGCGGAACATGGATACCTCCCTCTACATGGGAACCTGGTTCTTCAATTCCTCAAGCCGGGAAATCCTGCCCGTATCCGGGGAGATCAACCAACTGCGGCCCGGGGACATCCTGCTTTTCCGAAGCGCGGACGGGACCATAGCCCACTCGGCGGTTATCCAATCCATTGATTTTACCGCCGGCCTTATCCGCTACCTGCAAAGCACCGATGAAGCGCCCCCCATAGAGCGGGGGGTCCATGAATCCTTTATCCATTTCGATCCCCTTCATCCTGAAACGCCCCTCCGGGACCCCAGCCTGATCTGGACCCAATTCCGCTATCCCCCCTTCCCTGGGGAGCGGGCCTCGCCCTTTTCGGATGACGGCAAGCGGTACCGGGCCTATCCCGAACTGGGGGGCGGACGGGTTGTCCGGCTCCGGGCCTTGGAAGAAATTCTCAGAACGCTGAACCGGAAACGCTGAACTGGAAGCCGCGGATCGCTCCGCTAAGGAACCGCTGATTAAACCGGATTTTTCAACACAGCCCGCGGATTGCGCGGATTACCACGGATTTCCGGTAACAAAATCCTTCTAATCCGTGTTGAACCAATGGTTCGATCCGCGGGCCCTTTTGATAATGCCGGTTAAATCAGCGTTGCCCTAGAAAAGCGGTTTTGCCGGACTGGAAGCCCGCAAAAAACGCGGGTCTTATTTGCCGGGCCAAAGGTCCGCGGCCAACCCCAGCCGCCTTAGCAGCCAAGCCCCCTGAAACAAGCGGGGCATACTCGGCAGGGGCATTGCCCTCTTCTATACTATAAGTATGCATTTGAAAAAACGGTTTTGGGGGATGATCCTGGCGGGGTTCTTCCTTTCCAGGGGCTTGAGTTTTGGCGATGCCTTAGAAGAGGTTGCGGGAAACGGTCTGGCTATCCAAAGCAATCCCGCCGGGGCCGCCGTATACATCGACGGGATTGAGCGGGGAACCACTCCCTTAGGGATATATACCCTTAAACCTGGGGAGTACCGGGTATGGTTGAAAAAAGACGGGTATGTTGAACGCCGGGTACGGATAACCCTGCATGAAGGCAGCCGCCTGCTGCTTACCCTGGATATGGAAGCGGCCCGGGGGCGGCTGCTTATCCGCCTTAATCCAGCGCCCGGCGCCCCGCTGGAACTCCAGGCGGCCCTGCGTCCTGAGATAAGCGTTGACGGGACGCCGGTATCGGGATTGGAACTGAACCTTCCGGCGGGATACCGGACTATCCGCGTCCGGGCCTTTGGCTGGCAGGAGGAATTGAAGACCCTGTATGTGGCTGAAAATGAGACCCGTCAGGTGGAATTTACCCTGCTTCCGGCGGAGTTCAAAATAAGCAAGGGAACAATCAGCCGGCCCCGGTTTAATCCGGGCAATTCCGGCGCGCTGGGAACCACCGGTGTTGGTTTCGAGGTTTCCGCCCCGGGCACAGGCCGTATTACCATTATAAATTCCCAAGGAGAACCCGTATGGGAGCGGGATATTCCGCCCTTTCAAACCTGGTCCCAGGGGATATGTTGGGACGGGCGGGCGCCTAATGGCGGCGTTTTACCCGACGGGGCGTACCAGGCCCGCATTGAGGGGGAATCCATGCCCAGGGACAAGGCTTTGCCAGTCCGGGAGTATATGGAACTCGCCATTGTCATTGATTCCCGCATTGTGATCCGGCCCCTCTCGCTTGCGTCGGGCATCCCCGGACTGCTCTACGCTCCGGTTCCCGATCCGCTTCCCCAAGGGGCCTTTCAAATCGAGGGGGCGCTGCTCTTTGGGCAAGCGCCAATGGCGGAAAAAAGCTGGGCCGTCCTGCCCTTTTCCGCCGGCTTTCGAGCGGCGCCCTTGGAAGGGCTGGAATTCGCCGCGGCCCTCAATGTACAGACCAACCTTGAAGGGGGCGTTCTGTCCGCCGCCGGGGGCTCCCTGAAATGGCGGTTCCTCAAAGGCCGGGGGGCCTTCCCGCCGGATATGGGCGCGGGCCTCGCCTATGCTTGGGTAGAGCGGGGACCCGCAACCCCCTTTGGTATGGATACGGGGATTAAACTGTTCATCCCCGGGGCATTGCGGCTTGGCCGGTTCTTCTCGCTCCTCCTGAGTCCGGCGATACTCTGGACCGGATCGCAGGGATACCCCGCCGGGCCCATTCCCCGGCTCCATATCTCCAGCGGGATACAGGCCAGCCATGCCTTTATGACCGGCGGCGTATCCCTGCGTTCAGAATTCCGTTTTGGGGATACGGCGGGACCTGAGGGAATCGCGGGAAACTGGCCGCCCTGGGCGGGGCCCCTGCTGCTCGGCGCTGAACTGAAAATTTTTCCCCCCCCTTCCAATTTTGTGGTTTCCCTGTTCGGGGGAGGCTGGTTTTTTGACGGAGCGGCGGGCCTTTACGGCGGCGCAGGCATAGGGCTGATCTATTAGGAAAGCGCTGGTTAATGCAACCATCAACAACTGAAGGGGGGACCGGGGGGCGGGCAATTCGGCAACGCCGAATTGCCTCGGAGTTTTGCATTGGCCAAAACTTCACCCGGCCCTGGAGTTTTGGGATTTGCCCAAAAATCCATAGTGGTTCCGCGTAGCGGAACCACACCGGCGGGGGCGTTGCGGGGGTAGAACCCCCGCAGAGATAGTTGACAATGCCCCCCTGTCCGCATTACTGAGCGTCCGGTATTTTTTTGCTCCTGGCCCGGATAAATCCGTTTATTACAAAGACCAGAGAAATTCCCTGCTGAAAAACCAGGAGCCGCTTATCTTGGATATACATTAAAACCCCCATGGCGATCAGCATTTCGGCAAACAAGAGCCAGCCAAAAGGGTTTTTCTTCGCAAGCAGATAGCTGCCTGAAAGAAAGCCAACCGTAACGCCGATCTCCAAGCCCTGGGAAAGGGCGGTAATGCCCCTAAAGCGGTACACACTGTAGGCAATACCGCCGGCTATCATCAGGCCGGTACAGGCTTTCACCAGCCAATCGGCCGCTTTATGCGTATGGGCGGAGCGTTTCCAGGCGCTTACCAGGCCGAGCAGCAAGGCGGGCGCGCCTCCCGCCTCAATAGCGGCGGCGATCCAGTTCTGTTTGCCCGCCAAGAGGACCACCCAGGCGGGCAAACCAATGAGGTAGGCGGACCAGCCGGCAATACGCCAGGACCGGTCTTCCCGCAAGCCTTCGGCATGGGCAAGCAGGGCCTTGGCAAGCAGATACCCCAGCCCGCCCCATAACTGCAAAAAAATATCCATCATCTCTTGGCAACTACCTTATACCACCATAACAATACCGTAAAGCCGGGGCAATGAAGCGCCGGCAGCCCCTAGGGAAACACTGATTAAATCCAATCGAGGATTTAATCAGTGTATCTTACCCGCATTTGCGTAATGAAATGAGCAAATGCAGAGGGTAACGCTGATTAGCGTCAAGTTAATCAG
>JAITHL010000114.1 GCA_031279975.1 Treponema sp.
CCAAAACCCGGTTGGTTTCGGAACACGTCCTGCGGTTTCTCAGGCTAAAGCCTTATGAAACCGCGTTTTTAAGCGGAAGCTGTTCTGAAACTGAAGTTTCAGAACAGCTCTATTCTACAACAAGAACGGGGATAACAGCGTGGTTTATGAACTGGCCGCGGGGCGGGGCGGGAACAATGCGGAAGGGGAGAAGGACAAGCTCTTATATGGCAGACAAACGGACGGAACGAAGGCCGGAACCGCAAAAAACCCCGGCGGCGAAGAGCCGCCGGGGTTTTCTTCCGGGGCTACTTTTGGTTCGGGGTAATGCCGTTCAGCGTCTTCACCGACCGGCCCACCAGGGCCGTGATGTCCTTCCCCAGTTTGGCGACCACCTTCCTGATCTCCTGGGAAACCGCCGCGCCGGAGGCAAGGAGCTCCGATGGTTCCACATCCAGGCCGCAGGCAAGTCCGGCAAGGGTAGCGGGGCTCGGCCAAACAGCCCCCCGTTCAATGGATTGGAGATAGGGAATGGAAATATCCGCCATTTCAGCCAGTTTTTCCTGGGAAAGGCCGGCGGTTACGCGGAACTGCTTCACGTTGCGGCCCAAAAGCCCGCGCAAAGCATCGCCCCGTCCGTTCCGTTTCCTCATAGTCCAAGTATTATGGAAAGGGATTGCAAGATTTTGGACTATCTACTATATTGTCGCAGGACTATCAGATAGATTTTAGGAGGTTGTATGGAGCAGGGAAAAATGAGCAAGGCGGCGTTTGCTTTTGCGGCGGTATTGGCGGCGGGGTTTCTCGCTGCCTGCGCCGGAAGTCCGGCCCCGGCTGTTCCGCCTGATGAACTGAACGCGGCGATCCGGGAAACCTCGGATTACCTCAATAAACAGCTTCCGGCGGGGAACAAGCTGGTGATCCTCAACATTCAGTCGGAGTTCCCAGCCCTGTCGGAATACATTATTGACGAGCTTACCGCCAACACGGTGAACGACCGGGTCTTTACCGTGGTTGACCGGCGGCAGATTGATACGATCCGGGCGGAACTGGATTTCCAGATGTCCGGGGAGGTAAGCGACGAGTCCGCCCAGAACATCGGGCAGATGCTGGGGGCGCAGATCATCGTTTCCGGCGCGGTTTCCCAGATGGGCGGCCAGTACCGCCTGCGGGTCCGGGCATTGAACGTCCAGAGCGCCCGGATTGAGGGCCAGTTCAACCGGAACATCCCTGACGGCCCCACGATTGCGGCTCTGGCGAGGAGCGCGGCAACGGGCTACGGCTCTGTCCCGGCAGCAGGAAAAGCGCCTTCCGCTCCCGCGCCAACCGGAACGGCGTCCGCTTCGGCAGGTTCATCAGCCGGGCAAGCGGCTTCCGGCGGTCCGGCAGGCGCGGCAAGTGAAACGGCGTCAGGCGGCGCGGGGGGCGGAAGCTCCCGTCCGGGCCTGTATGCGGGCAGTACCTTTCAGGCGCGGATGGGCCTCTACGACGCGCTGGACTGGATCATCCTGAACGCCCAGGACGGCGGGAATTACACCATCGTCCTTGACCGGGACGAGGCCATTGCCTACACCAATCTCAACTACGGCGGCAAGACTGTAACGGTGTCCCTCAAAAGCGCCGGGGGGGAGCGCGCGGTCAGCTTCGAGGTCAGCAATCCCGCGTACCCCCTCTTTACGGTCAGCCCCGGCGTTACCTTTATCCTGGAAGACGGAATTGTTCTCTCCGGCGCGAATGCCGGGAGCAACGCAAAAAACCTGGTCAGAATAGCCGGGGGCAGCTTCGTTATGAACGGCGGCGCGGTGAAAGACAACAAGACGAGCGCGGTCTATGTGGAATCAGGCGGTTTCACCATGAACGGCGGCGTTATCAGCGGGAATACCGCATCCTACGGCGGGGGTGTGTATGTGGATAAAGGCGTGTTCACCATGAACAACGGCGTTATCAGCGGGAATACCGCATCCAACGGCCGCGGCGGCGGCGTGTATGTGAGCAGCGGGACGTTTGCCATGCTGGGTGGAACCATCAGCGGGAATACGGCCGCCCTTTGCGGCGGCGGGGTCTACGGGAACTACAGCGGCGGGTTATACGGGGCCGACGAAGCTACCCTTACCAAGTCCGGTTCCGGCGGGATCATCTACGGCTCCAACGCGCCGGAAGGACAGGCAAACAAAGCAGGCAATGATTCCTACGGACACGCTGTCTATCGCAGCAGCGTGGGAAAACGCAACACCACCGCCAGAGTAACCACGGCGCTTGATTCCGGCAAAAGGGGCGCGGACGGCGGCTGGGAATAGGCGCGGCGCGGGAATGACACGCCGGACGGCCCCGTATGGGGCTCAACCGGCTGTTCATATAGCAAGGAGGATTGAAATGGCAAAGAAAACTTTTGGTTTGGGCGGATTCGCCCGGAAATCCGGGACGCTCTGGGGCGTCATCTTTTTGGCGGCGGGGCTGCTGGCGGCATCCTGCAAGGGAGACGGCAACGCGGTCAGCGCGGTGAAGAAGGGGCATTTTGACGCCGCGCCCAAAATCACCGTGGAAGCGCTGGTGAAGCGCTATCAGTACACCGATCCAAAGTCGGTAACATGGGAACTCGTTACCGATGACAACAACAACGAATCCGTCAAGGTGTCCGCCCGATTCGACCGCGAGGCGCTGATAGTTTTTGCCGGTGTGCGTGAGCGGGTTGCTTCAGGCGCGGCGGACTCTTCCGTGCTTGCGGGAAGCAATGATAGGTTTTTTGGAGAACTTTTAAGAGAAGCGTCTTCCGGAAATGGAAAGGCTGAATACAAAGGGCCTATGGGAATGGCGGGGCCTCCGGTGTGGCAAGCCATGATGTTCCGGTTTGAGCCTGACTATGAAAGCGGGGGCGTTTTTTTTCATTGTCAGGGCGGCGTTCTGGAAATTATCTTTACGGCGGACGCGGAGGGAAAGTTTTCCATCAAGCAGGGAAGCATCACGTTCAATATGACATCCCTGGACGGGGATGATGAATTGAAGTACGATTTGGCCATCAATCTATCCTCAAAAGAGGAGATACAATGCCTTGAGGCTATGCTGGTGAACAACGCTGATTACGCGAGAAGCGCGGGTCTCAATTTATAGGAACGGAGGCTGCTGTCCGCCGCGGGTTTTCCGTCCTCATCATGGGGGCTGTGAGCGCCAACGTGTTGGCGACACCGTTCCGCCGGGGACGGCTATTATATCAAACGGCGGGGCGGCAAATACGCCGCAGCCGGGATGGATGGCCGCGATTATGTTACCCGCGCGGTCAAAATCGCGGCGGCCCAGGCGATGGAGCATTTGCCTGAAGGGACTCAGGCGGAATTACGCGCGCGCCATAAGCGGCAGGACAGAGGGGCCGTATCTTGCTTTAGTGAGATTTTTTGCTGGGAATCTCAAAGAGGTTGTCAAATGCGATAGGCGTCTCCTGGATTTACAGCATAATCTGTTTGATATGCTGGGCCGCGGGAGCTTTGTTCATTATTATGGGAGGAGAGGAAGGGCCATTCGAAGGGCTGGGAACGCTTCCCTCTATTCTTATTGTTGGACTTTTTCCAATAGTTTTAATACTGGTGATTAAGATCATTGGGAAATTCGTAAAATGGGCAATAAGCGGAATTACCGAATAACTGGGAAATGCCGGTTAGAATCAATTTAACCGGCGTAACCTTATGTGCGGCGGATGACTTTATATGTCTGTTTGTAAATTATGTGGAAAAGCTATAAAGCAAAACGGAACGCAAGACTGGTTTGCCGAAGGAACAGGATGGACCTGTTAAAAGCCGCCAAATAAAAAATATGAAATGTCTGTTCCAGGAAAAATGGTTTGTGTTTATTGCGGTAAAACCGTAAAACAAAGCGGCACACAGGGGCTTTTCGCGCAGGGAACGGGGTGGTCATGCGCTAACTCGCCAAACAAAAAACAAAATGATGAATTTGCCCAGGTTGAAATGCTTTTTTGGTCTTCTGAAGAAATCGCCCAGGCCGAAAGAGCGATGCGGGAATCGGGCGGCATCTCAACACAGGTGTCGGGAAACGGCGGACAAACGAGAATCGCCAGCAAATACGGAGACTTTATTTATGACCTCAACGAAGACAGTACAGGTGTTTTCATAAAAGGTTTGAACGGCGAATTTTCCGTTGTTCAAAATCCTGAAAAATTGAAGGGTTTCCGGTCTTGGAAATCGAAAGCATCCGCTTTTTCGGCTAGGTTTTGTTTTTAGGCATCACGGGGGAACCACTATATTGTTTGGGTTGCGTTAGGAATTACCGAGTGCCTGATATAAAACGCCGCGGTTTTCCTGGACTAAGCCCTAGGAGCCTGTTGCCCTTGTATGTTTTTTCAGCGCTTTGTACCGAAAAAACCGCGATTTGGCGGTATTGGCGATTTTTACAAACGCCTGTATATGCAGGCCATGCCTGCCTTGACGCCGCCTTTGGGGCGGAAAGCGGATCGCTCCGCTGAATCTATACCCTCGTTTGCGCGAAACATAAATCATACCCCCATTATAAACGCTAAATAACGGAGGACACCAGAATGGACGAAACCATAATATATATGTATTGCCAAAAGAACGGCAAGAAGAATTATTATGGCGCGGCTTATTGCGCCCCTAATGATTTTTCGCAATTTGACAAATACCGCTATCCCAAGAATATAAGCGGCGGTCATTGCTATTCGCGCCAGCAACAGATCTCCGTTTCGAAGTGGGTCTGTCAACGCCCTCAAGAAATTAACATGCCTCGCAAACCAACTGTAGTGGAATATTGCGCCGATTAACATCAAAATAACCGCGGCTAAACCCAATATAGCCACATTTTTGTCAAACCCAGGTTTTTCCGGCGGTATCCGCTGAAAGGATGGCTTAACAGGAATAGTAACCCCTGGATTGTCAGCTTGCCTTGCCCCGGGGGAAAAATCAACAGCTATTTTTGCCCCACAATGGGCGCAAAATTTTATTCCTTCGTCAACCTTAGTCCCACAGTTTAAACAAAACATATCTTACCTCCAATTTCTTTTGCCTGGGGAACGACACCAGCGCCAAGACCAGCCAAATCTTCTTCATGCCTCACTCCTTCCGTGGTATAGCGGTTTCTCAGGCTAAAGCCCGCGGACTAAAGTCCGGTGAAACCGCGTTTTTAAGGGGAAGCTGTTCCGAAACTGAAGTTTCAGAACAGCTCGAATGCGTCCACCCTATGGACAACACTACTTATAAGGCTGGGTAAAAACGCCGTTCCATTCTTTGCCGGGGGGCGGATTATCCTTGTAGAGCAGGCACCGGTCCCGCAGCAGCTTGCTCGGCGAATCATGGGGGCGGTATTTCAAAACCGCTGAAAAATATTTGAACCCCTCGGTCCATTTCCGCTCGAAGTAGTATTTAAGGCCCGTTTCATAATACTCATTGAGTTTTTTAAGGTTTTTATCCATATTGTCCTTGAAGGTTATCAATTCGTATATCTCGAATTCCCGCTTGCGGCCGAGCACCGAAATCCGGTCCAGGTGGCGGAATTCAAAGGCGTCCCCGCACTGATCCTTGGTATGCTGGCTGACAATAATATCCGTGCCGTAGACCTTGTTCATGCCCTCAAGCCTGCTGGAGATATTCACCGAATCCCCGATAACCGTATAGTTGAGCCGTTCATTGTAGCCCATGTTTCCCACTATGACCTCGCCGGTGTGTATGCCCATGCGGGTCGGGAAGGGGACTTTTCCCTTGTTTTCCCATTGCCTAAACAGGACATGCAGGCTGTCCCGGATCAGAATCGCGCTCCGGCAGGCCCGGGCCGCGTGGTCCTGCATCCGGGACGGCGCGCCCCAGAAGGCCATCACCGAATCGCCGATGTATTTATCGATGGTCCCCTTGTTTTCCAGTATGGTTTTGGAGAGTATCTCAAAATAGGTGCAGAGGTCCAGCACCAGTTTCTCGGCGTCCACCTGTTCGGCTATGGAGGTAAATTTGGCGATGTCGCTGAAAAACATCGTCATTTCCCGTTTTTCCCCCCCCAGATCGGCGCTGATCTTTTCGCTGACAAGCTGGGCCACCAGGTCCGAGGGGACATAGCGTTTAAAATTCCGCAGGCCGGCCCGCATGCTTTCAAAGGACTCCCGCATATCCAGAATTTCCAGCAGGTTGGTATCAACCTCCACATCCGAATCCAGGTCGAAATTTTTTATTTTGATCATTTCGTTGGCAAGGCGGCGCATGGGCTTCGCTATTGCCTGGGAAAGCAGGGAACTGACAATAAGGATGAGCGCCAGCACCACGACGGAAAACAACGTAACGTACATCAGGTTTTTCCGCACATTGCCCACAATATCGTCCTCGGGGATTATGACGCCGATATTCAGGTCCAAGCCGCCGCCGATGGTTACGGGGCTTAAAACAGCCTCATAGGTTTTTCCCGCGTGGGTTATCAGCTCCGGTTTGCCGGGATTGATCCGGTCAAAAATATAGCGCACCGTTTCATCGTTAAAGGCGCTGATGCTGGACACGTTATAGGAGGTATACCTGCTGGCGTCCAGGCTGACGGTAAATAATTTTTTCAGGTCCTCTTCCCGTTCCGCCTGGAGGGCCACCAGATTATTTTGCTTATCAATGATAAAGATTTTGGTCCCCGGGGTCGGGCGGATGGTTCCCAGGAAGCGGGAAAGCTCGTCCACCGCGATGTCTATGCTGCTGACCCCCACAGCCTGCCCCGCGGGATCAAAAATGGGGACCGCGCAGGTAAAACCGGGCAGATGATCCGTGGCGAATAGGTACACCGGGGTCCAGATCATGGCCTTGCCCGCCGCGGCGCTGGAGTACCAGAGCCGCTTGCGGGGATCGTAGCCGGTTCCGGCGGACTCGGCGCTATTGGGATAGTTGCCGTAATAAACGGGGTTGGCGTGGTCCCAGCGGATTTGTATCTCTCCGCCGGTATTGTACACCGAGCGCCTTGAAAATGAGCCGTCGTCCATCCGGTTCAGCATCACCAGGTCCCCCTTGGTATCCGCGTAATACACCATCTTGAACTGGGGGTGCATCTTCAGTATCTCGCTGTAATAGTCAAAGAGCTTTTCCCGGCTGTCCCGGTTGTTGATGGGATCGGCGTAATAGCGGTACAGGAGAAAGGCCAGGCTTTGGTTGGTGCTTTTAGCCGGGGCAAAATAATTAACGGTCTGGCCGCTCACGGAATTCTGGATTTCCGTAAAAAGCGCCGACGACAGTTCCCGGGCGTTCTTCTCCGAGCTAATCCACATGGAGGTCAGGATTATCGAGGCGGATATGATGATAAAAAAAGCGTTGATAAAGATAATGCCATAGAGCACCCGGAAACGCAGCCCTTTCTTTTTCATATTACCGGTTTCCAGCCCGGGATTTAATGAACTGCCGGGCGTTCAGTATTTCCAGTATTTCATCGATGCGGACCGTATCGGAACTTCCTGAGTGAATCAGGAAGCACAGGTGCTTCCGGGCGTTATGCTCGGTAAAGGAGGCCCAGGAACGGGAGAACGTAAAGCCCAAGGGGGGCTCCGCGGTTTTCTTGACAAACCCGGCGACTATATCCGCCCCCCGCTTAATCTTCGCCCCTTCCTCGTAGGCTAAAAACTTGGTGTCCTTCAGCACCAGCTGTTTATTAAGCCGCCGGGCTATTTCCTCCAGCAGTTCTATTTCCAGGCCCTGGAGCCTGCCGCCCTTGCGGGACAGTATCGGCGGGCGGTCGTCCTTTTCCTGGATGTATACCAAAAGATGCTGTTTCTTTTCGGCGGTTTCCTCCAATTCCGCGTCCGCTTCCTCATCATCCTGTTTCCCGTCTTCATCCCGTTTGGAAACCAGCGCGGCGGCGGCCATATTTACATAGACGATCAAAAAGGTTCTAAAGGGATCAATGATGGGATCGATGGCCATGAAAATGACCAGCACCGCTTCAAGCGGAAGGCTGAGGGGGTTAAGCACTATACTGAGCATGGAAAGGGTAACAATCCCCGACGCCCCCGCGGTGGCGGTCCCGCCGAACACCACCCCCAGGAATATGAGGGCGTAATGCATGAGTTCAAGCTGGGCATTGTAAATCTGGGCCACAAAAAAAGTAGCCACCGCGAAATAGAAGATATTGCCGAAGCGCCCCAAGGTCATGCCCAGCGGCAGGGTGAGGCTCACCGCGGTGTGGTTAAACCGCATTTTTTTATCCAGGCAGGTAATGGCGCTGGGCAGGGTGGCCATGGAGTTCCGGGTGGCAAAGGCCAGCAAAATGGGCTCAAAGAGGTAGGAAAACACCCGCAGGGGATTGGCGATCCCTGAACGGGCCCACATCACCACGCTGGCGATAACAAAAACAATTGCCGTGCCCACCCCGTAGAGGATGATGAATTTCGACATGGCCATAAATATCTGGGGCCCCACCGCGGCGATCTGCCCGGCCATGAGGCAGACCAGCCCAAAGGGGAGGAGGTACAAGGACCAGTTGATGAGTTTTTGGAAGGCCTCAAAAACCGCGGCAAAGAGGCTGATGAGCATAGAGGCGGATTCTTCTTTCAGCAACCCGATGGCGACCCCGAAGATAATCGAGAAAAACACTATCGCCATGGTGCTGCCCGAGGTGAGTGCCTGGAAGATGTTCGAGGGGATCATATCCCGGAAAAAATTCCCCAGGCTGGGCCGGACCGCCAAGCCGCTGGTTTCCGCCCCCGAGCTGAGGTCTATTTCCAGCGCGCCGCTGATCCCCGCTTTATCCGACTTGGCGATGAGATTTGCCAGCAGCGACCGGGTTTGGTCGTCCAAGCCCCCGCCGGGCTTGCCGATGACGCCGATGCCCATGCCCAGCAGGGCCATCAGGATCATGCAGGCAAAAAACACCAGCACAATACGGCGGATTAAGCCGGAACTGCTTTTATTCCGCATCAGCCTCCCCAGGCTGGAGGAAATCGCCGTGATGATGATGGGAATCACCGTCATTTGCAGATAAAAGAGGTACAGCTGGCCGGGAATGGCTATGCCCTGGGCAAAATCGCCGACCCCCAGGAGCGCGGATATACGGGCGTTAAACAGGCCGATAAGGACCCCGGCGGCAACCCCCGCTAAAATAGTTACCGGATGTTTTAATACCGAACTCTTCATGCTTTGTTCCTTCGCGTCCGTTAGGGAACCGCTGATTGTCTTGACGCCGGACCGGGATCAGCGGTTCCCGCGAACCTATGGTTCGCTGTTTTTGCTCGCTTCGTTGCGCAAACGCCCCATTAAAACGGCGCTTGTCCGGGCCTTAGGCCCGAATCCCGGTTGGCCGCCGGCCCGCGGTCAGCGCTTCATTAGGGCGCTACCGCGCGCCTGAGCCGAAATGCCGCTCAACCAAACGCTTTACGGTTAGTTCGCGGCTGTTTTGCAGCAGATACTCCTCAAGAAACACATTGAGCCATTGCTGCAGCACCGGAGCGTCCGCCGCGACCGCCATGGCAATGGGGTCCTGCTTATCGTTGATAAACACCGGCTTCATCAGCATGGAGGCGTCTTTCCGGGTGGCGTTGACGATGAGAATCTCCCCCTCGTCCCGGTAGACCGCCAGCACCTTGCCGCTGAACAGGGCGTCCACGGTTTGCCCCCAGTCGTCATAGGTTTCCACCCGGGCGACGGGAAAGTTCGCCGCCGCGTAATTCACATAGGAGGAATTCTTAATAACCCCCAGGCGGCCTTGAAATTTGGCAAGGTACCCGGGGAGGCTTTCCTCCGGGCCTATCTTGGCGAATTCTAAACGGTTGACCAGCAGGGCCTGCCTGAACACAAGATAGGGCTTGGTATACCGTATCAATTCCGCCCGCCGCATGGTGCGGCTCAGTTTGCTCAGGGCCACATCGGCTTCCTTGCGCGCCACCTTCATCACCACGCCGTCAAAACTCGGCGCGTCCCGGTTAAAAACCGCCCGCGCGCCCAAACGGTTGGCGATTTCATAGGCGATTTCCACATCCAGGCCGATAAGCTCGCCGCTTTGTTCTTCATAAAAAAAAGGCTTTTGATCCGCCGCGGTCATGGCGAAGATGATATACCCCCGCTCGCGGATGGCCCGTATTTCCTCCGCATAGAAGGCGTTATCCGCGTCCGGCGGCGCCGGGATACGGCTGTTTTCTTCCGCAAGTTGCCGCGCCTTCTCCAGGGGGGAAGGGGGCTCCGCCTCTTGGGTTTCCGCCCCCGCGGCATAGGGCTTATCAGCGCAGGAAACAAACAAACCGAGGAAAAGCCCGGCCGCCGCCATTAAAACATTGTTTTTTATACTACCTGCCATACGCCACCTTTACGCGCCGCCCCGCCGTCCGGCCCCGCCCTGTTTGACAAAACAGGAAACGCCCGCTACAATGAAGCTATACCATTTGTTATCGGCTGTTTCACAGCGTCAAATGAGAGGAAATTACGAAACTCCGGCGCTGCCCAAACGCGGTCCCGCGACGCCGGGGCTTTGCCGTTTCTGCCGCTCAAAACGCCCGCTTTACCGGGAACCGCATTTCCGGCAAAGCGGGGCGGAAAAAACCGGGTCCGGCGCGGCCTCCGCCGGGTTTTAGGCCGGACCGCCTTACAAGGAGCATTACTATGAAAAAGAATTCCGCCCTATTCCTCGCGTTCTGTTTGGGAACCGGGACGCTTGCCTTTGCCCAAGCCATTAAGGACGCCAAGCCTAACGCCGGCTCCCCGGGATACGGGCTTTTCCTCCCCGGGGATATTACCGCGGACCTGGCGCGGATCGCCATTAACGCCGCGATTCAGAAGGCCCAGGAACAGGGTACGCTGATGAATATCGCCATTGTGGACGCGGGAGGGAATCTGAAAGCCTTTTCCCGCATGGACGGGGCCTTTTTAGCCAGCATCGATATTGCCATTAAAAAGGCTAAGACCGCCCGGGGCTTGAACATGCCAACCTCCCAATTGCATGACGCTTCGGTTCCCGGGGCTGAATTGTACGGCATCGAAGTTACCAATAACGGCCTGGTTATTTTCGGCGGCGGCGAGCTGCTTAAAAACAAAGACGGGATCATCATCGGGGCCATCGGCGTTTCAGGCAGTTCGGTGGCCAACGATGTGGCGGCCGCCCAGGCCGGCGCGGCGGCGGTCCTGGAGGCTTGGCGATAGCCCGCCGGGAAACAAGACGGCTGGGGGTCCGCGGCCCCCGGACCCCGGCCGCCGGCAAGCGCGGTTTCCCGCGGCCAAACGAAAATCCAGGTTAAGGAACAGGTATGCAGGAAGCAGATGGGGCCCCCCCCCCCCCCCGCCCCGGCGGGGGGGGGCTAAGGGTTGGTGGGGTGGGTGGGTGGGGTGGGTGGGTTGGTTGGGGTGGAGGGGGGG
>JAITHL010000167.1 GCA_031279975.1 Treponema sp.
CTAAGGCATTCCTTCATCCGCTCTATATCTTCTATGCCTCTGCTTTTCACTTCCCGGCCCCTCCCATGGCGGTTCCAGTATATCATCCTTCCGGGTAAGTTAAATGCTTTTGCCCTGTCAATCTACCCCTTGACCCTCCCCCCTTGGAACCGTACATTGCTTTTATGGGAATGTATCGGCCCCTGCGGGCGGGAATTTGCTTCTATGATATAATCCGCCTTTGGGTGGTGATCCGGGAAACGCTCCGCGCCGGGCCCTTCCCTATAGGGGGGGCGGATATGCGGCTTCCCCCGGTACTGCTCATCGCCCCCAACGCCCTGTTTCCCCTCGCGGCTTTTTGGCTCTGCGCCGCCTTTGAAGCCTGCCGCCCCTGCCTGTGGCTGTACATCGCGGGCAAATTGATCGCCGTCGCGGCGGGCCTTAGCTGGCTTGTTTTTGCCCTGATAAACCTATCCCCCTCTCCCCTGGAAGATATGGCCGCAATACTGATGACCCTGAGCGCTACCGTCCTGGTCCTCCTTATGGACAGCCTCTCAATCGCGGGGAGCGTTTTTATCAATAGGCGGCTTCAAGCGCCCCCAATGGAACCATCCGGGCCCCCGGCGGCGGCGCGGGATGCCCAAAATGGAGGAATATGATGCGGATACTACCCATTGCAAGCGGCAAGGGGGGGGTGGGCAAATCGATGGCCGCGGCGAATCTGGCGGTGGCCTTTGCCCAGATGAAACAGCGGGTGGTCCTGGCCGATCTGGACCTGGGGGCGTCTAACCTGCACCTGGTCATCGGGCATCAGGCGCCCAAGGCGGGGATCGGCACCTTCCTCAACGATATCCGTTCAGACTTTTCAGATGTTATTACCGGTACGGACATTCCAGGGCTGCGGTTTATCCCCGGGGACGCGGAAATTCCCGGCATGGCGAATCTCAAGGCTTCCCAGCGCAACGCGCTGGTGAAGAACCTTTTAGCCCTGGAAGAAACGGCGAATATGCTGATTTTGGATCTGGGGGCCGGAACCCATCAATCAATTTTGGATTTCTTTCTCCTCTCCGGCCAGGGCATCGTTATCTCCGCCCCCACGGTAACCGCTATTTTGAACGCCTATGTGTTCCTGAAAAACGCCGTATTCCGGCTCATGTACACGGTGTGCCCCAAGGGATCGCCGGCGTATAATTACCTGGAAGCGTCCCGGAAGGATGTTTCAGGCCCGAAACGCCTCTATATTCCCCGTATGATCCAGGAAATCGAGCATATCGATCCCAAATCCTATGAACGGCTCAAGAAAAACCTGGATCACTTCCATCCCCGGCTGATTATGAATATGATCGAGGACCCCAAGGACGCGGAGGTGGCCTTAAAGGTGCGCCGGTCCTGCGAGGAATACCTGGACCTGAAAATTGAGCACCTGGGGATCATTTACCGGGACGGCCTCCAGGATACGGCCCTGGCTTCCCGGCTGCCCATAGTGCTCTATAAACCCCGGTCCATCCTGGGGCAGGCGATCTACCGTATCGCGGACAAGATACTCTCCTCCAACGAAGCGGATTATGTGCTGGATAAAGAGGACGTTGACGACAGTTTTCAGGAAGCGGCCTTGGAAGCGGAAATTGATTTTGAAAGCAAGACCGAATATGTGGAAGAACTGCTCCATTCCGGCGCGCTGACCCAGGGGGACCTTCTGGAAACCGTAAAGTCCCAGCAGCTCGAAATAACAAAACTAAAGAAAGAAAATAACTTCTTAAAACTTAAATTATCAAAGGCCCTGTCTCAGGGGTATAAACCTTAACCCCTCCCGGGCACTGGCAGGCGTTATGACGGATATAACCGCCCAGGGCGATGCGTCCATCAGCATTAATACCCTGGAAACCGAAGCGCGGCTTGTTTTTACTCCCCAGGATCAAAACGGCGCGGGCTGGGATGTAAACGCCCTTTTACGGCTGCTGGAAGAACGGCGTCTTACCCCGCTTCCCGCCCCCCAGGAACTGCAAGCCTTTCTCCAAAAGGCGTCCGCGGCCAAGGAAGCCCTGGATATGCTCATCTGCGCGGGGACGGCGCCTGAGGAGCCGGTTCCCGAGCAGCTTGCCTGGGAGCCCTTGGAAATACCGCCGGATATAGCCCCCCTGGTGGAGGAGGCCCTTGCCAAGGCGGACCCTCCGGTGATCGTCAAAACCAAGGTACTGAAGATAAAACGGGAAACCCTGGTACACCGGCCGAACAAGCTCCCCTTTCTGCACCCCAAGGATGAGGTCGCGGTTGTTTGGGACCAGAAGGAAATCCAGGAGTTCATTGATGTGGACCCGGAGATACTGGAAACACGCTATGCCCTGGCGGGAGCCAAGGCGGGCGTGGTGTATCCCGCCAAACCCGGCAAGCCGGGAAAAAACATTTACGGAAAAACCCTTACTCCCGCCGGGGAGGGGCAGACGGAATTCCTCTTGGGCTGGGGCCTCAGCCGGGAACGGTATGAGGTCCGGGCCGTGGTTTCGGGGATACTGCGTATCGGCGCCGGATGGGCGGACATACTGCCCTTGGCAAAGCCGGTTTGGGAAGTAAAGACCGCGCCGGACGGCCTTACCCCCTGCCTCAGATTTATCCCCGGAGACGCCCGGTTTGCCCCTCCCGCCGCGGAGGATATCCTGGGGGCCGCGGCGGCCTCCGGCGGGGACCTTCCCCTGATAAGCCCCCAGGACCTCGCCGCGGCCCTCCAGCGGTCAATAAAGAGCGGCAAGGAAATCCGGGCCCTTCCCCTCGCGGTCTTCCAGGAAGCCCTGGCGGAAGTCAGTGTCAGTCCCGACGCGCTCACCGCTTCCCTGCGCCTGCGGAAGGCCCTGGGGGGCGGCAAGCCCCTGGTTCTCAAACAGGTGTCCCAGATCATCCGGGACGCAAAGCTGCAAGGCATAGATACGGAGGCCCTCAAAGCCGCTGTCCGCGCCTTTATGGACGGGAAAGACCTGGAGTTCCAGTATACCTTGGCCGAAGGCCGCCCGCCGTCCCGGGGGAAGGATCATACAATTCCCATCAGAGTACCCTTGCTGCCCCCGGAGGAGGCCCGCGGCATACTGGACCGGCTTACAACCTACGCCCGGTACGGCCAGCTTCAGGCCCGGGGAAAACTCTTTCCCCTTTCGGAGGATCTGTCCCTGGGGTTTGTGACAAAAGACGCCCCCGTAGCCCAGATCGCCCAAGGTTCCCCAGGCGAAGCGGGGAAGGATGTTTTTGGGAACACCCTGCCCGGACTTCCGGGGAATGATCCGGAACTGCATCTGTACCAGGGGCTTTACCAGCGGGGCGATACCATTTTTACCGGACGGCCCGGCCTGTTTATGGGCCGCGCCGGGGCAGGGGAATTCTGGGGGCAGGTCTTGGACTACCGGGATTCCCATATTACGGTTCATATCGCGGAGGACGCCATGGAAGCCTCGGTGGACCTGATCCGCGAAGCCGGCGCGGGGAAGCCCCTTCAGCTTGAAGCCCTTTACCAGGCTGCCGCCGCCGCGGGGGTGGTTAAGGGGCTGGACGCCAAGGCGGTGGAAGCGGCCTTTCATATTGCCCGGGCCCAGGGAAGCTGTGAAAACTACCGGGTAGCCCGGGGTGAAGCCGCCGTTGCCAAGGGGGGGGCGGCGGTGCGGTGGCTTATGGAAATAGGCCCCCATACCCGGACGGCCGTGCGGTACGGCGCTCCCTTGGCGGAGATATCCCCCCTGGGGGAGGAGGGAATGCCGGGGTTTGATGTAAAGGGAGGGTCCCTGGACCCTGGGCAGGCGGACGCTTCGAGCGTTTTTGATCCCGGTTCGGTTTTTGAAACGCCCCTGCCGGACGGAAGCGGGGGGAAGCGCGTCGCCGCCGCCCGGTCCGGGGAACTGACTTTTGACGGCAAGATATTGAAGATCAAGCACTGCGAAAACATTCAAGGGGATGTGGGGGCCGAAACCGGGAACATCAATTTTCCCGGGGAGGTATGGATCATCGGTTCGGTACATCCGGGATATTCGGTAATCGGCGGGGAGGACATCCTTATTTCCGGCGCCGCCAAGGGCGCCTTGGTTTCCGCGGGGGGTAAGGCGGTGGTTTCCCTTGGAATATGGGGGGACGGAAAAGGGGTGGTCCGGGCCCGGACCATCATTGAGGCCGAATGCGCGGATCAGGCCACCCTTATGGCGGTGGAGGATATCAGGATTAAATCCTCCTGCGCCGGGAGCGCTATCAAGACCAACGGGAAACTCATCCTCATGGGGGAACCGGGCAGCCTGTCAGGAGGCATTTGCAAGGCCCGGCTTGGTATCGACGCCGCCCAGCTGGGATCGGAACAGGAGCTGCCCACGGAAATTTCCTTTGGCCAGGATTATCTAATACAGAATCAAATTGAGGTGCTGGAGCGGGAAATGGAACAGATGCAAGAGCGGCTGGTCCAGATCGATCAGGAGATCAAGCAGGTTGAACATATCCCCGCGTCCTTGGCGGCATCCCGGGGCGAGAAGGTTGCGGCGCTCAAATCCCTGAAACAGCTTTCCCTCAAACTGTATACCCTCCAGGTGAAATTCAGGGAGCACCATGCTTCGGAAATCCGGGTCCGGGGAACGGTTTATCCGGGGGTGGTCATGGAGAGCCATGGCCGGTATTATGAGATCAAGCAAAAGCGGAACCGGGTGATCTTCTATTTTGATCCAGAGGGGGGAAGAATTATTGAAAAACCGCTGGTATGAGGGAAGCCGTCCATCCGCGGAGGTATCATGGTATTAGCTGCCAACTATCCGTCCTGGCTTTCCCCGGAGATAATTCCCGGACTGCCCTTCCGCTGGTACGGCCTGATGTACCTTGTCGCCTTCGGCATTGCCTACCTGCTCTACCGGCGGCAGGTACGGGAACGGAATTTTCCCCTGTCCGACGACGATCTGTCCAAACTGTTTATTTGGGGTATTGCCGGCCTCATGCTGGGGGCGCGTATCTTTGCCACCCTGGTGTATGAGACCGGCGATCTGTACCGCCGCCAGCCGTGGCTCATCTTCTGGCCCTTCCGGGACGGAAAGTTTACCGGGCTGCAGGGGATGAGCTACCACGGGGGGGTGATCGGCGGCATTGCCGGGCTGACCCTCTTTGCCCTGATAAAGAAGCGCCCGGTCCTTGAGATTGGGGATATGTTCGCCGCGAGCATCCCCCTGGGGTATACCTTTGGGCGGTTGGGGAATTTTATCAACGGCGAACTCTATGGACGGATAACAACCGGGCCCTTGGGGATGATCTTTCCCCATGCCCAGCGGTTTTCCGTTCAAGAAGCCTGGGTCCGGGAGGCGGCGGAAAAAACCGGGGTCCCCATACCCGGCCCCGACGCCCTGGTGAATTTACCGCGCCATCCTTCCCAACTGTATGAGGCCCTCGGCGAAGGCGTACTGCTCTGGGCCGTTATCTGGCTGCTGCGGAACCGGAAACCCTTTACGGGCTTTCTCTGGGGGCTCTATATCGGGGGATACGGGCTTATCCGCTTCGCGCTGGAATACTTCCGGGAACCGGATCAGGACCTGGGATACCGGATCGAGCTGGTCAAGAACGGCATACCCCCGGCCCTGTTTTCCTCGGTTTTCAATTTGACCACCGGACAGGTCTTTAATCTTGGGATGATGCTTTTCGCGGCGGTCTTTATGATCGCCGCGGCCCGGCTGCCGAATCATGAGCCCATACGGTTATACCCGGATAGCGCGGTTGAGAACGCCCTGGGGATCGCTCCAGAGCGGCTGATGGAACAACGGGAAGCCGCCCGGAGAAACCGGCGGAAACTGCGCAAGAAGTTGAGGTAGCCCCATGTGGTATTACAGCACCCGGGACCGGTCTATCCGGGCGGATTTTTCCTTTGCCGCGTTGACCGGCCTTGCCCCGGACGGGGGGCTTTTTATTCCCGAAACCATACCGCCCTATCCCCCGGCGGTTTGTTCCTCCCTGGGTTCCATGGACTTCCAGGATATTGCCCTGGAGACCATTAAACCCTATGTCCATCCCGTAATCTCCGGCGCGGCGCTGGAAGCGCTGGTCCAATCGGCCTTCACCTTTCCCGCTCCCCTGGTGCGCGTTGGGGACCGGCTGGCGCTGGAACTTTTTCACGGCCCCACCGCAGCCTTTAAGGATTTCGGCGCCCGGTTTATGGCCCGGTCTTTTGCCTACCTGCGGCGGAACGAAAACCGGCCCCTGCATATTCTAACCGCCACATCGGGGGATACGGGCGGCGCGGTGGCGGACGGCTTTTTCGGCGTGCCGGGCATTGAGGTAACCATTCTCTATCCCAAGGGCCGGGTTTCCCCGTTGCAGGAACGGCAGATCGCCGGTTTAGGGGGAAATATCAGCGCCCTGGCGGTGGAGGGAAGTTTCGACGACTGTCAAGCCCTGGTAAAGGCCGCCTTTACCCATAGGGAACTGCAAAAGCGGCGGACGCTCTCATCGGCAAACTCTATCAATATATCCCGGCTCATACCCCAGGCGGTCTACTATGCCGCGGCCGCGGGCCGGGCCTTGAGCGGGCGCGTTGATCCCGGCGGGGAAGCAACCCCCCGTTCCCCCGCCGCCGGACCCGGCGCAAACGAAGGGCCTTCCCCCTCCGGCAAGGCGGCCACCTTCTGTGTGCCCAGCGGGAATTTCGGCAACCTCACCGCCGGGCTGTACGCCATGGAAATGGGGGCCCCGATTCAAGGTTTTATCGCCGCCACCAATAGGAACCGGACCGTGCCGGATTACCTGCATACCGGGAACTATCATCCCCGCCCGTCGGAAGCGACGATCTCAAACGCCATGGACGTGGGGGCACCCAGTAACTTTGAACGCATGGCCGCCCATTGGTCCTACGAAGCCCTGCGCCGCCGGGTCTTGGGGGTTTCGGTCACCGATGAGGAAACCCGGCGGGCCGTCGCGGCGGTGTATCAGGACGCCGCCTACTACCTCGATCCCCACGGCGCGGTGGGCTGGCATGGGGCAAGCAGGGCGGAGGTTGAAGGCCGGCTACAGAGCGGACCCCTGGCGATTCTCGCCACCGCCCATCCCGCGAAATTCGCCGGGGTGGTGGAGCCCATCACCGGCCCGGTCCCGGTTCCGCCCGCCTTAGCTTCAGTCATGGACCGGAGTGTTGCCGTAAAAACCATCCCGGCGGCTATAACCGCCCTTTGCGAGGCCCTATGAAAACGTGTCCCTGCGGTTCACTCCGGTACTATGCTGATTGCTGCGAGCCCTATGTTACGGGAGCCCAAAACGCGCCCACCGCGGAAGCCCTGATGCGCAGCCGCTATGCCGCGTATGTAGAACACGCCGTTGATTACCTCATGCAAACCTGTATGCTTGAGGGAAGGGAGAAAATCGATCGCAAATCAACCCAGGATTGGAGTGAAAAATCTACCTGGCTGGGGCTGAATATCCTTTCGGTACGCGGCGGCGGCGAGGGCGATACAGAGGGGGAGGTGGAATTTGAGGCTTCCTATGAACTACAGGGGTTGAAGGAGCTGCACCATGAAAACGCCCGGTTTAAAAAGCTGGACGGCCGGTGGTTTTACGATCAGGGCCTTGTCGCGCCGGCGGCCACAATAACCCGCGCCGCCCCGAAGGTTGGCCGGAATGATCCCTGCCCCTGCGGCAGCGGAAGAAAATATAAACATTGTTGCGGATGAAATCCAGTGTGTTATACTATAAAAAGGAGCAGCGCATGGTAAGCCTTCAATTTTATGGGGTTCGGGGTTCTCATCCAGTGGCCGACGCGAAAATGGCGCGCTATGGGGGCAATACCCCCTGCGTGGTGTTGCTCAAAACAAACCGCGCGGGCCTTAAGGTGCCGGTTATCCTTGACGCCGGAAGCGGCCTCATTCCCCTGGGGTATTGTATGGCCTCAAAGTTTTTTACCCATGAATACTCCCAAATTTTTTCCATCATGTTTACCCATCTGCATCCCGATCACACCGAGGGGTTCAATTTCTTTACTCCTAATTTTTTCTCCTTTTGTACTATATACCTTATGGGTATGCAAACCCTCAAACGCCATGTGGGGATCATCTTAAAAGAAAAAATGGTGCCCCCCACCTTCCCCATTGAATATAAGGACCTCAAATCCAACAAGGAACACCGCATCCTGCACGACGGCCAGGTTTTTCATATCGATCAAAATGGAAGGCCCTCCGCCAAGACCGATCAGCCCCTCTTTATTATCCATGTGATGCAAGCCTTCGCCCCCTCCCATCCCCAACAGGGCGCCTTGTATTACAAGATCGTCGACCCGGACGACAATACGGCCATTGTCTGCGTTTGGGATATTGAATCCCATATCGGCGGGGATGTGCGGGTGATTAATTTTGCCCAAGGCGCGGATGTGCTGATCCACGATACCATGTATACCGATGAGGAGTATGTAAACCCCAAAACGCCGGTACAGGGCTTCGGCCATTCAACCTACAGCATGGCCATAGAGAACGCGGAAAAGTCTGGGGTAAAGTATCTGATCCCCTTCCACTATAATCCCCGGCATAATGATGATTTTTTAGACGCGGTGCGAAAAAAATACCAAAACAAACACGCCTTTTCCTTTATCATGTCCTATGAAGGGTTGGAATTAACCTTTGACAAGGGGAACATCATCCGCCAGGCGGATGTCAAACAGGGTTTCTCCCCCTAGGGCAACGCTGAATAATTCGGCATTATCAAAAGAGACCGCGGATTAACGCGGATTAGCACTGATTTTCACAGATTTTGTTACCGGTAATCAGCGCAATCCGCGGGCTATTTTTA
>JAITHL010000168.1 GCA_031279975.1 Treponema sp.
TAAGGCATTCCTTCATCCGCTCTATATCTTCTATGCCTCTGCTTTTCACTTCCCGGCCCCTCCCATGGCGGTTCCAGTATATCATCCTTCCGGGTAAGTTAAATGCTTTTGCCCTGGGGAGCAGGCCCAATTCATTGCGTTTTTTTTTCAAATCGGTTACGATCAAAAGTCGTTACAATACCTTTTAGAAGCATCGATCAGGTATCAATTATGGCAGGGAAGCGCTGATTGGGGACCGAAGGTCCGAAGTCCATTTAATCAGCGTCGTCCTGGGTATCGGGCGTTTATTTTTTTATAGAGGGACTATGGATTTCAAAGGGTCTTGGCGGCTTGTCCTCATCCTATTGCCGCTCCTAAGCGGGTGTGAATCCGGCGCCCCGGGGCCGGCGGAATACTATTGGGAAGGTTCCGGGACGGTGGAGGGAGTCGCCTGGGAGTTTCACAGCCCGCTGGTTGAAAGCGGCGATGGGGCCGTCCTGATACCCCCTGGGCTGGAAATCCCTGAGACGGTGATTGGGGTGCGGCTCTGGAATACCCGGGGCTATCCGCTGGCCCCGGGTTTGATAAACCATACGGAAACGCGGCGGGAAGACGCCTGGCGTATCGAACAGTCCGGGCCGGAGGCGCTCCTTATCCGGTTGGAGGGCGCCCGTGAGGGGGATACCTATGCCTTTACCGTGGAACTGGCAAGCGCCGGCGGCTTACGGGTTTTTCAGCCCTATACGCTGCCCTTTATGCGCTGCGTGTCCTTTGAAACCGGCTTGGCGTCCTTAACGTACCGTGACGGCGCCGGCCAGGACCGCGCTTTGGTTTGGAACGGCCTGTGGGAAGCCTATGCGGGGGACGCGGCCTACGGCAGTCCGGTAACTATCACGGCCCGGCCTGTACAGGAGGCGGCGCGGCTTGCCATAAACGGCGTTTTGGGAAACAGCCTGACCCTCGATCCCCTCCATGAAGGGATGAACGAGGCGTTGCTGGAAATCGAGGCCCCCAGCGGAAGCCGGAAAACTTACCGGATACTCTTTGTTGTGCAGGGGGAACCAAGCGGGGTGATCGTGGACTTTACCAAGCCGGGGGATGAACACCTCGACCTGAGCGATGCCGGGGCGCTTTCCTGGAGCGCCGATACGCCCATCATCCTGCGGGTGTCCGGCGCGTATAGGACCTATCAATGGTATATGAACAGCCAAGCCCTCTCTGGGGAGGACCAAAGCAGCCTGAGCGCCGCCGCCAGGGGGCTTGCGGCACTCGGCCTTATCCCGCCCCCGGCCCTCGCTCCCCTCGTGTTTAGCATAAGCGTCGATGGAACGGATTCCCAAGGGGATAGGTATACCAAGACGGTGAAGCTGCGGATGGAATGGTAAGGCGGGAATATGCGGCGGAAAAGCAGGGGCGCGCGTTTTTCTATTGCCTTCAAGCTGATTGTTATTATCACGATCCTGGTACTCCTGTCATTGGGAGCGATAACCATACTGGTATCGGTGATGGTATCGGAGGATCTCCGGCTTACCGCGGAGGACAATAACTTTACGGTGAATCAGCGTTCCGCGGGGGAAGCTGAGGCGGGCCTGTTCACCCTCCGGGCAAACGCCATGGTACTCCTGGAAACCCTCAACGCGGTGGGGGCCGCGGCGGTCCTGTACCGGCAGGCATCGGCCTTTTTCTTTGAATGGCATCAGGATGTGGCGGCCATAGCCCTCATCGCTCCGGGAATGCCGGCGGAGCAGGTTTTGACCAACGCCCGGTTTTTTATGTCCCGGGAACTTGACGCTTCCTTAGCTGACGCGGTTATTGAGCGGCGGCGGGCCGAAGCGGGCCGGGCCCTGCGGGGGGAAACGCTCCTGCTCAACTGCGCGCCGGATTTCGGCGCCCCCGTGCTGGCCCTGTTCTTCCCCTGGCAGGGCGGCGGGGCGGACCAGGCTGTGGCGATATTCTTTTCCCTGGATCAGCTCGGTGAAACCTTCGCCACGGGGATCAATAGTTCTTATATGATCAACCAGGAAGGGGATATACTGGTACACGGGGATACGGGCCTGGTCCAGGCCGGGGCCAATGTGGGGAACCATGGGTTTATCCGGGCCATGCGGGAAACCCGGGAATCCTCGATACAGACCCTGTACACCGGTGAGGATGGGACGCGGTATTTCGGGGCCTTTACCAAACTGAATATCGCCAACGCGGCGGTGGTTACTGTTATCGAATACAACAAGGTATTTGAGGGGATTGCCGCTACCACCCGGCGGAACGGCTATTTGACCTTGATGGTGCTCTTTATTTCAAGCCTCTTTATCTGGTTTTTCTCCCGGAGGATCAGCGGCCCCCTGCGGCAGATGGCCGAGGCGGCGGTGAAAATTAAGGAGGGGGACTTTACGGTCAATATCCGGGTGAAAAAAAGCCGGGATGAGATCGGCCTCTTAACGGAGAGCTTTGCCGCCATGGGCCAGGGGCTGGCTGAACGGGAACGGCTTAAAGACGCCTTTGGACGTTTTACCAACCGGGAGCTTGCGGAGCGGGCTATGAACGGCGATTTGGTGCTGGGCGGCGAGACCCGGCACGCCACGATCTTCTTTTCGGATATCCGTTCCTTTACCGCGATTTCGGAAAAGCTCTCCCCCCTAGAGGTGGTGGAATTTCTCAATGACTATATGACCCGGATGGTAAGCTGCGTGAACAATACCGGCGGGGTGGTGGATAAATTTATCGGGGACGCGGTAATGGCGGTCTGGGGCGCGCCGGTTTCCATGGGGAGCCCCCAGGCTGACGCGCTGAACGCGGTGCGGGCCGCCCTTGCCATGCGCCAGGCCCTGATGGAATATAACCGGGACCGGGGGGCGGGAAAACCCTATATTAAGATCGGCTGCGGCCTCAATACCGGGGATGTGGTGGCGGGGCAGATCGGTTCCCATGAGCGGATGGAATACACGGTTATCGGGGACGCGGTTAATCTGGCGTCCCGGACCGAGGCCCTGAACAAACCCCTGGGAACGGACATCCTTATTACCGGGAACACCTGGAACCTTATCAAGGACGCGGTTCTTACCGAAGAAATGCCGCCGGTGCGGGTAAAGGGGAAGGAAAAACCCATAGGGCTCTATGCGGTGGTGAACCTGCGTTCCGCCCCGGAAGCGGTTCAAGAGGAACCCTATACCCTAGCCCAGGTCCGGCAAATGTTGGGAACCGAAGCGCCTGATTTAAGCGCGGTGGATACGGGCGAGGAAGAAAAGAAATACAAAATCGGGTAGGCTGGGGGATGCAAAAGCGGCGGAAAGCGCAGGATGTTTTGGTTACGCTCTTCTGTCTTACCGGAGCGGCGGTGAGCCTCTACCTGTTTTTCCTGGACCTTAACCAAACCCTCCGGGGGCTTACGGAGCAGCCGGCGGGCCTTATTTTCTTTAAAAATAACACCGCCCAGCGCCGGCTTGCCAACCGGGTGATCTGGGACCGCCTGCGGCAGGGATCGCCGGTATATCCGGGGGATATGATCCGCACGGCGGAACTCTCCGACGCGGAAATCCATTTAAGCGGCGGGGACGGGCAAAGCGCGAGCGGGAAAATCATGTTGGCGGAAAACACCTTGATTCAAATACGGATCGGCAGAGACGGCATGGAGATTGATCTGGCCGAAGGGGATATCGGATTCAGCTCATTCGGCGCCGGCGCGGACGATTCCGCGGCCCTGGTCCTTACCCTGGGGGGCAGCCGTATACAACTTGCCCAAAACTCGGCCTTAAACGCCCGGACCGGGGGAGGGGGGGAGGGGCCGGTCATCCAGGTTATCCAGGGAAGCGCCGCCGTTTCCAGCGCTGAGGGCGTTCAGGACCTCGCGGCGGGCGGCCTTATGGCCGTGGACGCCGGCGGCGCGGCGCGGGGCGAACCGGTGGTGGCGGTTGCCGCGCCCCAGCCCGGAGCGCTTTTTTTACAGGCCAAACGGGAAGCGGTGGAGGTCCCCTTTTCCTGGCGGCGGATTAACCTGGCGCCGGATGAACCCCTCGCCCTTGAGTTCTCTAACGACCGGCGTTTCAGCCGTATCGCGCAAACCCTCATCGTATCCGATGATGACGCTAGGGTAGCGCTGCCTCTGGGAAATTGGTATTGGCGTATCGGGTCTTTCGCATCGGGACGGGTGCGGGTGATCTACGCGCCGCCGCCGGTCCTGCTTACCCCGGCGGAGGGCTATGGGTATCGCTACCGGACAAGACAGCCTGGGGTATGGTTTCAATGGACCCAAACCGAAGGCGCCGCGGGCTATATCCTGGAGGCGGCGGCAAGCCCTGATTTTGCGGCGCCCGCCCTGGCCGTTCAGACCGGGGGAAGCTCCCTGGTTTCTTCCCAGTTGGGGGCCGGGACCTGGTATTGGCGGGTGCGTCCGGTCTTTCCGGGGATTTATACGGGAAGCGTTGAAGCGTCGCAAACCGGCTCCTTTAGGATAACCCAAAGCGGCGTGTTGAACGCGCCGGGCCTCTTGGTTCCCGGTGCGGGCGGGCGGATCACTATTGCCGAAGACCGGGGGGACTGCTATTTTTCCTGGCGTTCTGAAGTTGAGGCGGCCTCCTATACCATACGCATCGCGGCGAATCAGGACCTGCGGGACCCGGTGATCAGCCAGACGGTACGGGATAACTACTATAACTACCGGAAGGAGGAGCGGGTCCTGCAAGCGGGCCGGTATTACTGGGGAGTTTTCCAGACCGATAGCGAAGGGAATGTATCGCCGGTTTCGGCTTCCCGTTCCTTTACCGCCCTGCGCGAAGCGGCGGTTCAGCGGGCCATTTTTCCCCCGGATAACTATACCATTGCCGAATCCCTGCTCCCGGAAATAGCCTTTACCTGGAAGTCAAACGCGCCCTTTGAAATCCGGTTTCAGATTGCCGCTGAAAAGGACTTTGCGCGGCCTGTGGTGGACGAGCCGGTAACCGGCGAATCCTTCCGGGGCCGGCCTTTGCCTCCGGGAACCTGGTACTGGCGGATATCCGCCCAGGGGCCGGCCTCCGGGGAGGACGCGGCGGCGGACTTGGGCTTGCAAACCCCGGCCAAACGCTTTCGGGTGGTTCCGGCCCTTCCCGTTCCCGCAATGGAACAACCCGGTCCTGGTGATCAAATAGTGATAACCGGAGCGGAAGCCGCGAAGTTCCGGTGGACGCCGGTTGAGGGGGCGGAATACTACCGGTTCCGCATGTATGCGGATATGAACCATGAGCGCCTGGTATATGAACAGTGGAATAAGGAGGCCGCCCTTTCAGTACCGGTGGATAATCTTGAAGAAGGGGACTATTACTGGACCCTACAGGCTGACGCCTCGGAGCGGGCCGCCGCCACCCGCCGGACAGGGCAGATGGGGGGCGGGCGGTTTTCCCTGCGGAAACTGACGGTCCTCCGCCTGGACGCGCCGGAAAACGGAGCGGAAATCCCGGGGCTGCGGGCCCTGCGGGAGCCTACCATGCTGCGCTGGAGTACCCAGGAGGCGGTGGGGCGGTCCCGTTTTATCCTTTCCCGGAATCCCGATCCAGCGGCGGGGAGGCCGGTCTTGGAGATGCCCAATCCGAACCGGACCGTTGTTTTGAACCGCCTTGCCCAGGGGCTGTACTACTGGACCATACGGGCGGAATCGGCGGACGGTTTGGACATCAGCCCCAAGTCGCCCGGGTATTTCCGGGTCCTGCCCATCCCCCTCCTTCCCGAAGCGGCGGAACGGCTGCCAGCGCACGGGTACCGCATCGGCCCGGAGGAAGCGCGGGAAGGCCGGCATATCCGTTTTAGCTGGAAGGCCGTTGCCGGGGCCAACGGGTATATCTTTACCCTGTACCGGGAACAGGATGACGGGCTGCGGCAGATTATCCGCCAGGGCCCGGAACCGCGGACTTCCTATTTCCTGGAGGACATTCAAAGGATCAACCGGGGGAATTTTGTATGGCAGGTGGAGGCGGTGAACCTGGGGCGGAACGGAATGGTTGAGCAGCGGGGCCGGCCGGGGAAAAACCAGTTTCAGGTGGATATACCCCTGCCGAACCGGGTGCAAACAGAGGAACCGGGGATACTCTATGGGAAATAGCCTTTGATGCTGGGAAATTGGACCCGGGAATTGAGGGTTTTGCTGTTCGCGTATCTGTTTCTGCTGGCAAAATCGCCGCTCTCTGCCCAGGAGGGGGGATACCACCTGGAACGGCTGCATAACGGCGGCGCCCGCTTTATGCAGCGCCTTGCCTGGCGGCCTGAGAGATACGTCCTGCGCTATGAGGTGGTGATCGAGCGGGAGGGGCGGGCGGGCTATGAGGAAGCGCTCCGGGAGTATACCGGAGCGTCCTTCATTGAGGTCTCCCTTGCGCCGGGGCGGTACCGGTATAGGGTGCGGGTTTATGATCTCCTGGACCTGCCTGGGGAAGCCTCTGAATGGACGGCCTTTAGCATACTCCAGGCCCTGGAGCCGGAACTGCGTTCCTTTTCCCCGGTTAGTTTTTACCTGGATGAGGGCAACCAGTGGGTGTTAAACCTGAGCGGACGGAACCTGACTGCCGAAGCGGAGGTATACCTGCGGCTGCCCGGGTCCGGTACGCCCGCTATTAAGCCCCTGGAATATACCAGCGCCGCCGGGGGAAACAGGGCGCGGCTGGTATTCGGTTTTCAGCAATTAGAGCCGGGGCGCTATGAGGTGTATATTAAGAATCCCGGGGGGCTTGACGCGAGCCGGGGGGGCTTTGCGATAGTCCTGTACAAGGGCCGGGACCTGTATATCAGCGCGGCCTATGCGCCGCTCCTTCCCCTCTATGGGGAATTGAACCAGCTGTTCGGCCAGAGCGTATACCCCCTGGGAGGGGCGGCCCGTCTGCGGCTTATTCCCTTTAAGCGGCCTTGGGGGTTCCTGGGCATGGAACTGGGGATCAACTGGCACTACGCCGCCTCCCGTTCCGACGCCTTTACCGTGTCCTTTCACGCCCCGGGATCGGAGCTCAACCTGCTGTTTCAGCAATGGTTTTCCAACCGGGCGGCGGCCTATATGATCCGCGCCGGCGCGGCCTTGGGAACGGCGGTTGATTACCATTTTACCTATCCCCAGGGGGACGGGCCTTCAACGCATATCCTGTTTCCCCAGGGCGTATTGGGGGTTTCCCTGTTCTGGTTTATGCGGAAGCCCTTTTTTATCGAGGCCGGGCTTGATTATGTACACTGGTTTACAACGGATACGGTTGCGCCGGGTTATGCGCGGCCCCATGTGGGGCTGGGGTGGCGGTTTTAAGTGCGGGCGGTAAAACGTTTATCAGAAGAACTTATCCAGCAATTGCGCGGCGAGATAGCCGGCGCCCAGGGGAACGAGGTCTTTGCCCTGGGATATATGAACGAGCAGGGGCTGGTGTCCGGCCTGCGCGTCCTGGCACGGGGGAACAAACAGGCGGTCTTAGCCCTTGACGCCGATTGGTACCGCGCGCCCCAAGCCGACGGGGAAGCGGAGGCAAAGACCCCGGATGTCCTGATCCACAACCACCCGTCGAATGTTTTAAGCCCCAGCGACGCGGATTTGCTCATCGCGGCCCGGGCCGCGGAACAGGGCATAGGGTCCTTCATTGTGGATAATCAGGTCCGGGCCGTGTATGTGGTTGCCGAACCCATCCGGAGGAAGCCCCGGAAAAAGCTGCAACCCCGGCGTATCCGCGCCGCCTTGGAAGCGGGGGGCGCGATTGCCCGGCGTCTTGAGTCCTTTGAACTCCGGCCTTCCCAACTGGACCTTATGGAGCTTATCATCCAGGCATTCAACGACGACGCCCTGGCGGCCGCGGAAGCGGGCACCGGGGTGGGGAAGTCCTTTGCCTATCTCCTGCCGGCCATGACCTATGCCCTGGATAACGATGAACGGATCGTGATCTCCACCGCCACCATCACCCTACAGCAGCAACTCTACGAGAAGGATATTCCCCTGATGATCGCCGCCCTGGGGAAGAAAATCAAAACCGTACTGGTCAAAGGCCGGGGGAATTACCTGTGCCGGAGGCGCTTTGAGGACGCGGTTCGGGAACCGGGCATCCTGGAAGAAGAACAGAACCTGCTCCAGGGGGTCCTTGCCTGGGCCGGGACCACCCGGACCGGCAGCCGGTCGGACCTCTCCCTCATGCTTCCTGAAACCCTGTGGGGCCGGATCAATTCCGAGGCGGACCTCTGCATGGGGATGCGCTGCCCTGAACGGGAGCGCTGTTTCATGCTGGCCCTGCGCAAGGAGTGCGCCGACGCCCGGATTCTGGTGGTAAACCACCACCTGCTCTTCGCGGACCTTGCCGCCCGCTATCAAGGGGCCGGATACGACAACACGGTGGTGCTACCCCCCTACCGCCGGGTCGTAATCGATGAGGCCCATACCATCGAGGGCGCCGCCACCTCTTTTTTATCCCAAAGTTTCAGCCGCGTCAGTATCTACCGGCATCTGGGCCGGTTATACCGCCGCCGGCTTGTTCCCCCCACGGGGCTTTTACCGCGTTTTGCCGCCCTGAACGGATTGGACCTTGACGACCCCCGGATCGCCGTTCCTATAGGCCGGATACAAAAGATACGGGACGCCGTAGACGCCCTGGACGCCGCGGCCCTGGAACTCTGCCGGGACGGCGGAACCTTCCGCTTCGGCCCTTCCCAGGACCGGCTTATCCGGGCCCTGGCGTCCGGCCCCCTACAGGAGCTTCGGCGGGAGCTGCTCTTTTTCCTTAACGCCATGGGGGAACTCTTGGAGCAGTTCCCCCCGGAGGAGGAAGATGATCCGGCGGCGTGGGAAATCAGAGCCGTGCTGCGGCGGCTGGAGGCCGCCGGAACGCTCTGCGCTTCCTTTAGCGCCTATCAGGACCATCAGGCGGAGGTGCTCTGGGTGGAACGGCACACCCGGGCGGGTTCCGCAAGCGGCCCTTGGGCCCAATTAACGGTTACGCCCCTGGATGTGGCCCCGGTCCTGCGGAACGCCCTGTTTGCGCCCAATAAAACCGTTGTTTGCGTTTCCGCTACCCTCACGGTAGCCGCTTCTCCAGGGTTGGATGCGGGGGAACAGGCCGGTATCCGGGGCGCCTTTGCCTATTGGATGAACCGCATCGGGATTAATCTGGTCGCCAACCGGGAAATGCGTTTCGGCTGCTTCCCCTCGCCCTTTCCCTATGAACAGGCGGTGCTCCTCGCCATTCCCTCCGACGCGCCCCTGCCGGATCAGGGGCGCTACCAGTCCTTTGTGGATCAGGCCGCAATGCGGCTGGCGGAAACCGCCGGCGGTTCGGCCCTCATCCTGTTCACCTCCTACGAGGCCCTGGGGAGCGCCTACCGGTATGCCAAGCCGGTCCTGGAGCAACAGGGCATACGCTGCCTGAAACAGGGGGATGACGACCGGACCCGGCTGCTCCAAACCTTTCTGGCCGATGAATCCAGCGTGCTCTTTGCCACCGATTCCTTCTGGGAAGGGGTGGACGCCCCGGGCAATACCCTCCGCCTGGTGATACTCTGCCGGCTTCCCTTCAAGGCCCCCAACGATCCGGTTTTTGAAGCCCGTTGCGAAGCCTTGGAAAAAAAGGGGCGTAATGCCTTTATGGAGCTTTCCCTGCCCGAATCGGTGATGAAATTCAAACAGGGCTTTGGCAGGCTCATACGCGGTTCCGGCGATCACGGGGTGGTGGCGGTATTGGACGGCCGTGTGCTCCGCAAACGCTACGGAGCCTATTTCCTCCAATCTATCCCCAAAACCCGGACTGGTTTTGGGGAATTTTCCTCCCTCCTCCGGGAGGTTGAACGCTTCCTGTTTGACCGTTCCCGCTGATCAAGACCCGGGTATCCACGCCGGATACCCGCTGCGCGCGCTTCAAGACGGGGTTGTTGATTCGGTGTCGAAAACGGTTTTTCCCAGGTTGGACGCGGCGGGATCAATCGATGCGCGGTAGCGGTTGAGGGCTTCCTGTTCCCGTTTCAACTCCTGAAAGCTATAGATCACCGCCCCCTGGCTGTCAACGGACGCCTCTGGCATTGTATAGGCCCCCAGTTCCTTAATAAGCCGGTCCTGGGCGGCGGCGAGGTTTTGCGGGCGGCATTCCGCGTTTTGCGGCCCCAGGGTTCCGGGATTAACCTGAAGGGGGTTTTGCCAGATACGGCTGAATAGGTCTTTCCGGTAATTTTCAAGTTTGATCCCCTCGTTGTCCTTGGCGGTCTTGAGGGAGCGAAGGCCGGGGATAAGCCAGAACAGGAGGGAGAAGATGAGCGGCGTCAGGCCCAGGCCGAAAACAATAAACGGGAAGGGGTTTGCGACGAGGGAGGAGCACAGGGCATAGGTTATGCCGTATAGGAAAGAACTGGCCTGGAGCTGGGCCTGGGTGAGGACGGCCCCGGAGGCGAGGGCGTTGAAGAGGTAGTAGCCGCCGAAGAGCGTATTAACCGCGTTAATAACGCAGAACCAGCGGTTCATCTTTGCGGTATTCCCGGAGAAGGGTTTAAGCCGTTTTAAGGGGGCGGCATAGCCTCCGGACACGCGGTCCTTCGTATTTGCCTGGAGGAGGAGTTCGTCAAACCGGTAGACCACCGTGCCGTCTTCGGTGGCCTCCGGGCTTCCGCCGAATTCCACGCAGTAGGCGCTTATCCGGCCTTCCGCCTCCGCCGGCGGAAGGCCGGTGAGGAACATCAGTTCCCCCAGGGAGATCACCCCCCGGTTTGCCTGAATATAGGCGATTACCCCCTGCTTTTCCCGGACGGACCATCCGGCGTTGGGGTCCCCGTCGCCGAACACAAAGGAAAAGATAGCCCGGTGGAGGGGGCTTTTCTTGGGGCGCCGGGCGGCGCGGCGGCTTGGGCCGTAATAGGGGTCCGCGGCTTTAAAAAGCTCTGAATAAAACCATATCCTGATGATCATATTGAAGATGCCGGATATCATAAACATCCCGTCGCCGCCCCGGTTTGAGGAGCGGTTGTTGCTGTTGGATTGGCTTGCCGCGATGGAAAGCATCAGGGAAGCCAGGGCGAGGACCATAAAGAGGGCAAAATACCCCATGAGCATCACCATGATCCAGACCTTGAAAATCCAGGCCCCCCCGGTTTTTACGCCCCTGCGGAGGCCCTCCGCCGCCTTGCGGAGCCTCGCCCGGATACCCCGGTATTTGCTGGTAAACCCCCGGGGAAAGGAATAGCGGATTTCCCCGGATTCAGTTACCTCTAAACGGGCGGAATACTCATCCGCCGCCAAGGGAACCAATTCCCGCACTGTAGCGATAGGAAGCGCCGTCTTTGCCACGATGTCCGCGACGGTCGCCCCGCCCCGCAGTTTCCGGAACGCCCCGGTTACTTTCTGATAGTCCCGCCGCGCCGGTGTTTTTAATCTTTTTTGCATAATCCTTTACCTTGCCGCGCCCAAGCTCTCCGGGGGCTGCGCCGTATAACCTTCATCTATGACGGACGCCAGGGTTATACTGTTAAAATAATCATTGATCAATCCGGTTACATGGGTCCAGACCTTGTGGGAGAGGCAGTTGCTGAGGCGCTCGCAGTTTTTGTTATCCTTATCGCAGGCGATTAAATCAAGCTCCTCCCCCGCGGCGTCCAGGATCGCCTTAACGGTTAATTTGTGCAAGGGCTGGGCGAAGCAGAAGCCGCCGCCGGGCCCCCGGACCGAGGTAACTATCCCGGCCTTGCGCAATTTAAAGAATATTTGTTCCAAAAAGACCGGCGATATGTTTTCCTGATCCGACAAATAGTTGATGGAAACCGGGGAGCCGTCTTTTCCAAGCTGGGCAAGGGCCAATGAAGCCCGGAGGGCGTAACGGCCTCGAGTGGTAATCTTCATAAAGAAGCACATCCTTCAGTATAACCGGCTTTTTCAAAACGCGGTTTTGAAAGAAGCCCGGTTATTTTATGACAATCATAATAATCTTTTTTTGGGGAAAAAGAAAGAGAAGCCGCAGGCCTTGGGGCGGCTTCTTCATTGTCAATAATTGAAGCCCTATACGGAAGGGGGGGCGGCGGAGCTTTGGGCAAGGCCCAAGACTCTATAGTGGTTCCGCTACGCGGAACCACACCGGCGGGGGGTAACGGAGAACCCGGAGGGTTCGGAGTGAGGGGGCTTGAGACAGGGCCAGCGCATATAAACTTTTTATGGGGGGTCTGGGGGGCCTTTCGGCCTCCCAGCGGGGGTTCCGGGGGCGGCGCCCCCGTCCCGCGCAAGCGATTGAAGCGGAAAGCGCGGTTT
>JAITHL010000181.1 GCA_031279975.1 Treponema sp.
AGAGCCGCGGGGTATTGAAGATTTCTCCTTGAAGTATTTGCGTATGCTGGGGAACAAATCCCCCGCCCCCCCAGTTTTACGCCCTAAAGGGCGGGGAATTAAACCCCAAGAGATTAAACCCTAAATATTGTTGTAAGCAACAATACGCCGCATAGCCAGGCTGCAGAAAAACTCAGTTGTATTTACATAAATCGTTGCAAAATAATTAGCGGCTTGGCCTCCATATTATTCTTGTTTTCGCTCCTTTGTAAGGCAGCATTTCCATCAGCGCAATTGCCGAGATGGCGGTACAGTCGGTCTACGGCTTGCCGCAGGCCGGTACGCGCACCACAGCCATATCATTTACCTTTCACTCATTTTGTAGTATAATTAAAAAATAACAGGAATGTTTGGCAGAGAGGAGGTGGGTATGCAGAGGGGAACTTCAACCCGTACAGGGGCGGAAAAACAGGCGACTGGCAAACGGTTAACCGGCGTAGTGGTCCCGGTGGGGGCCTTGCGGGGCCGGGGAAGCATGGGTGTGGGGGAATTCCCCGATTTGGCCGATTTCGCCCTGCTCTGCACAAAAATGGGCCTGCGGCTTATTCAGTTGCTGCCGGTCAATGATACCGGCTATGAAAGCTCCCCCTATTCAAGCCTGACCGCCTTTGGCCTCCATCCGTTGTACCTCAGAATCGAGGATCTGCCGGAATTTGCCAGAGCGGACGCCGCTGTACAAGCAAAAATTGCCGAAGCGGGCCGTCAGCATGAAAAGGAGCCCCGGTTTTCCCATCATCAGATTCTGCGGGCGAAAATGGAAATACTCCGCGACATATATGCCGCGAACAGGGCTGACATAGCGAAAAAGGCCGCGCCCGGCGGCAGCCTCGCGGCGTGGATCGAGGCCAATTCCTGGGTCAGGGGATACGCCGTGTACCGCCGTCTGAAAGAGGCGAATGGCGAAAAAAGCTGGAAAGAATGGCCGGAACACCGGACGGTCAGTGCCGGGGATATTGAGGCGCTCTGGAATGACGCGCAATTGCGCGGGGAGCATCTGTTCTGGGCATGGCTGCAGGAAGCGCTGGACACGCAGTTTGGCGCGGCGGCACAGGCCATTGCCGATGCGGGCATCGTCCTTGAAGGGGACCTGCCGATTTTGATGAACGAGGACAGCTCTGACGTGTGGGCCCATCCTGAGCTTTTTATTCAGGACCTTTCCGCCGGTGCTCCCCCGGATATGTACAGTCCCGACGGCCAGAACTGGGGCTTCCCGATTTATAATTGGGAGGCCCAGGCGGCGGACAATTACGCCTGGTGGCGCAACAGGCTCGCGGTGGCGGGCAAATATTACAAGGCGTACCGCATCGATCACGTGCTGGGCTTTTTCAGGATTTGGGCCTCGTCCCGGTTTGATTATTCATCCGCCCTGGGCCGCTATATCCCCTATGCGCCGCTGACCGGTTCGGACCTCAAAAAACTGGGCTTTGACAAAAGCCGGATTCGCTGGGCCTCACAGCCGCATATCCCCACCGGCGAACTCTGGGACGCGCTCCGGGCCAACTGGGGCAATCTGTTTAATGAGGCGGAAATAGCCGCCGCAGCGGACAAAATTTTTGCCAAGGCCCTGAGCCGGGTCAACAACGAAGAACTGTGGCTCTTCAAAAAAAAGATCAGGGGTGAAAAAGATATTGACGCTCTGGGCCTCCATCCGGCCGTCCGTACCTATCTCTTCCATGCCTGGCACAACCGTATTTTTATGGAATACGAGCGGGGAAAATTTTTTCCAATATGGTATTACCGCAACTCCCGCGCCTACAACAGCCTCTCTGAGCCGGAGAAGCAAACCCTGGAAGCCCTGCTGGAAAAACGGCGGGTAAAATCTGAAAAGGTGTGGGAGGCCCAGGGGAAAAAACTGCTTTCGGTACTGGTGGAATCTTCCCCAATGCTTCCCTGCGCCGAAGATTTGGGGGCCGTGCCGGCCTGCGTTCCCCGGGTGCTTGGCAAACTCAAAATTCTGGGCTTGCGTGTAACGCGCTGGTTCCGCCGCTGGGACCAGGACGGCCAGCCTTACGTTCCCTTTGAAGAATACCCCGAACTCAGCGTCTGCACCCCGGCCGTGCATGACAGTTCCACCGTGCGCGAATGGTGGGAGCGGGAAGCCAACCAGGAGCAGTTTTCAGGCTTTATCGGCGTTCCGTCCCTGCCCAGGGTCTACAATCCGGGCACCGCCAAAATGGTTTTAATGAAGACCGCCACGGCCCGCTCCCGGTTCCGGGTCTTCCAATTGCAGGACCTGCTCCACCTTTCCCCCCAATGGTACTCCGCAGACCCCGCCGCCGAGCGGGTCAACGTGCCCGGCACCTCAAACGAGTTCAACTGGACCTGGCGCCTCCCCGCCTCAATCGCGGCAATCGGCAAAGACAAAGACCTGATCCGGGCGGTGCTGGAACTGACCAGGGTAAAGGCGGCGAAGAAGCGGAAAGAGTGAGGTGGGGGGTAACACGAGGAGCTTGTTATGCGTAAACTGACGTACCTTGCGGTTTTTGAGACGGGTGAACAGTCTGGAATCAGTATTTTTTTCCCCGATGTGCCCGGATGCGTTTCCTGTGGCGATACCTTTGATCATGCGTTGCGAATGGCGCAAGAGGCGCTGGCCTTGCATATATACGGCATGGAAAAAGACGGTGAAACGTTGCCGGAACGCTCCGATACCATTACCGGAACCGGGCCCGGTGATTTGGTTGTTCCGGTTTCCATTTATCCAGACATAGTCAGGGAAGAGATAAACAACCGCCGGGAAAAAACAACCGTTACTATTCCCCATTGGCTCAAGTCTGCGGCGGAAGCGGAAGGGATCAATTACTCGCGGCTGCTTGAAAGCGCCATTAAAGAAACGCTGGGCATCGCTTCGTAGCGTGTAAGGAATCCGTCATGCGTGAAAATGAAACAATACAAACAATCAAGCGGCGGCGCAGTACCCGCAGTTACCGGGATATACCGGTTCCCGGTGACGAGTTACACGCCATAATCGAAGCGGGAATGTACGCCCCAAACGGCAGCGGCGACATTGAGCGGAATATACATTTCAGCGTGATTCAAAACAGGGATATGTTACGCGAAATAAACACGCTCGCGAAAGAGACTGCCGCAAAATCAGACATGGACTGGCTGCGGGAATTGGGCGGCAATGATGATTATAACTGTTTGTATAATGCCCCGGTATTGATACTGATTTCGTATAACGAGGCGGAGGTATGCGCGGTATACGATTGTTCGGCGGTAACGCAGAATATGCTGCTCGCCGCTGAGTCGCTTGGGCTTGGCTCATGCTGGCTGTATTTTCCCTTACAGGCGTTTGCAGGCGGGCACACAGACGCTTTAGTAACACAATTGCATATTCCCGCCGGGTTTAAGCCCTTTAGCTCGCTGATTATTGGCTATGGGGAAACCGGGGTAACACGCATACCTCGACGAACAGCGCGAAATATTTTTTATGCATAAAACACACGAAAACGAAGAACGCCCCATGCGGGCTCTGCTGGCCGGCATCACGGATAATTCCACCGGCCGGGACGATGCTGAATCCCGGAGCCGCGAACTGCGGGGCCTTGCGGAAAGTCTGGGGCTTGAGATCGCCGCTTGCGAAACGATCCGCGTCAGGGAGCGGCAGCCCCAATTTGGCATGGGGAGCGGCAAGGCTGCGGAACTGGCGGAAAAAGCCAAGTCCCTGGAAGCGGACTGCCTGGTTTTTGACTGGAACCCCAGCCCCTCCCAACAGCGGAACTGGGAAACCCTCGCGGGAATCCCCGTCATTGACCGGCAGGAACTTATCATCCGCATTTTCGCGGAACGGGCCAATACCAGGGAGGCGGAGTTGCAGGTTAAGCTGGCGGAGCTTTCCTACTTTCTGCCCCGGCTGAGTCACAAGTATATCGATCTGTCCCGTCAGCGGGGCGGGCGTTACGGTACCAAAGGCTCAGGGGAAACCCGGCTGGAAACGGACCGCCGCCGGCTCGAAAAACGGATCAATCAATTACAAAAAGAAATTAAGGAGGTGCGGAAACAGCGGGAGGTGCAACGGCGGCGGCGGGAGCGGCAGGGCCTCCCGGTCTGCGCCATTGTGGGCTATACCAACGCGGGCAAGTCAAGCCTGCTCAACGCCCTGACCGGGGCGGAGGTGACGGTAGCGGACAAGCTCTTTGCCACCCTGGACGCCACTACCCGCCGCTTTGAGCCGGAGCCGGGCAGGACGGCGCTGCTGACCGATACGGTCGGCTTTATTCGCCAGCTCCCCCATTCCCTCATTGACGCGTTTCGGTCTACTCTGGAGGAAGCCGTTCTTGCGGATATTCTGATCCATGTGCTGGACGCTTCGGAGCCGGATATCGACTGTTTTTATGATACGACCCTCTCGGTACTCCGGGAGCTGGGGGCGGAAGCGGTTCCCATGCTCACGGTGCTGAACAAAATTGACCGCCCGGAGGCGGCTGCGCGGATAGAGGGCCTGGCGGCCCGGTATCCCGGATGCATAGCCGTTTCGGTAAAAAATGGTACCGGGCTGGACGAGCTAAAAAAACAGACGGCGGCGCTGCTTCTGGATATTGATATGGGGAAACCCCAAAGGAGCGTTAGGTGACAAAACCGCAGCGGTTATTGCTTTTCTATTTGTTATTCGGCACCATGCTGATTTTTGGCCTGATTGAAAACATCAAGGGAGTTTCGTTCCCCCTCATCAAGACGGAGTTTAACGCTTCATGGGAACAGCAGGGGCTCTTGGTCTCGGTGCTTTCGTTCAGCTACGTGGGTTTCAGCATCGTTGCGGGGATTTTTCTGGGCCGTTTCGGCATAAAACCGGC
>JAITHL010000194.1 GCA_031279975.1 Treponema sp.
CGATATGGGCGCGCAGCGGGACGCCTGGTATGGGGAAGCCATATAGGGGCCCGCCGGTATAGCCGCCGGTTCCGCGGCAAGCCCGGCGTCTGTTCGCAAAACGGCTGCCCTGGCCGGCAATATTCGGGAGGAAGAACATTCAGAAAAAACCCGGCCATAACAAGGAGAAGCGCCGGGCCCCAGGGGGGCGTTCTTCCCCCTGGGGCGGTACCAAGAAACGCGCCGCCGGTCAAGCGGGACCTTCGGATTTACTGCGGGGCGTTTTGATTGCCGGGGCGGTCATTGCCCTGTCCTTGTTTGTAACCCTTATGCTCATAAGGTTCTCGGCCCAAGGCGAACGCGGGGAAGCGCGGGATTCCCCCAGCCCTCCCCGTGGCGTCCTGAATATTCCCCATGCCATTGGGTCTGGTAATTCCCAAGCCCCCGCGCCCCCCGTTGCAGCGGTCAGCGCGCCCCAAGCGGCTCCGGCGGACGAGGCCCGTGAAACGCCGGAGCGCGGAACAAAACTATCGAATTCCGCGGGGGCAAAGCCGGCGTCCCGCCGGGCATTGGCCTTTGTGATCGATGACGCGGGGAATAATACGCGGCATTTAGAAGCCTTTCTTTCCTTTCCCGGCCCCCTTACCATCGCGGTACTTCCGGCACTGCCCGGGTCCGCCGAAACCGCCCGCCGGGTCCGGGCCGCGGGGAAGGAACTTATCCTCCATCAACCCATGGAGGCCCTGGGCGGCGAGGACCCCGGACCAGGAGCAATCCATACCGGCATGAGTCTGGAAGAAATCCGGGCTGTTGTGGAACAGAACCTGGATGCAATTGGACCCGTAGCGGGGATGAACAACCACCAGGGATCGAAGATCACTATGGATAGGGATATTATGGAAGCCTTGCTGGCCCTATGCCGGGAACGGGGCATTTACTTTTTGGACTCCAAGACCATTGGAACCTCAGCGGCGCCCGAAGCGGCCCGGCGTATGGGGATACGAATAGGGGAGCGCCATGTGTTCCTCGATAATGAGCCGGACCGGGAATCCATGCTCCGGTACTTGGGGGCGGGGCTTAAACGCGCCAAGTCTCAGGGCGGGGCGGTTATGATTGGCCATGTCTGGTCGCCAATCCTGGCGGACCTCCTGGCGGAACAGTATCCCGCCCTTACCGCCCAGGATTATTCCCTAGTTACCCTATCCCAATACTTGGCATTGGAACTTCCATGAATATTTTAGGCATTGAATCCTCCTGTGATGAATGCGCCGCCGCGGTGGTGCTGGACGGATGGCGGGTCCTTTCCAATGTGGTGGCCACCCAAATCCCCATTCACCGGCTTTACAACGGGGTGGTACCCGAATTGGCAAGCCGGGCGCACGCCGAGTGGATAACGCCGGTGGTTCAGGAAGCCTTGGCTCAAGCGGGTCTGGGCCCGGCGGCTGTTGAAGGGGTGGCCGTTACCGCCAGGCCGGGCCTTCTAGGTTCGCTCCTGGTAGGTTTGAGTTTTGCCAAGGCCTTTGCCTGGGCCCGGAACCTGCCTTTTATCGCGGTGGATCACATGCTGGCGCACCTGTATGCCCCCAGGCTGCTGGTTTCAGCGGACAGCGGCGGGGAAGCCGGCGGTTCCGGCCCGGCAAGCGCGGAACCGCCGGCCTATCCTTTTTTAGGGCTGCTGGTTTCGGGGGGGCACAGCATCATCTGCCGGGTTCATGGCTTTGACAACATTGAAGTATTGGGAACAACCATTGACGACGCTGCGGGAGAGGCATTTGATAAGGTGGCCAAACATTACGGCTTCGGGTATCCCGGGGGCGCGGCAATTGACGGGCTTGCCCGGACCGGGGACCCTGGGGTGTTCCGTTTCTCCATGCCGAATCTTCACAAGGGAGGGCGCCGGTATGACGTTTCCTATTCGGGCCTGAAGACCGCGGCGATCATCAATTTAGAACAATTCCGGGCCAAGCCTGATTCCCCCCTGGAACGCCCGGCCAATATAGCCGCGTCGTTCCAGCGGACCGCGGTGGAAATTCTGCTCCGCAGCCTGTTCCGGGCGGTGGAGGATACGGGACTTACCACGGTGGTTATCGGCGGCGGGGTGGCGGCCAATTCCCTGCTCCGCGCCCGTGTGTCGGAGCGGAAAGATATACGGAGTATCTTCCCTCCCCTGGAGTTTTGCGGCGATAACGGCGCCATGGTTGCGGGCCTAGGCTATCAGTATTTAGCTCGAGGGGATAGGTCGCCCCTTACGGTTACGGCTTCGGCCCGGGTCAGCGCATTTAAACGGCCCTATCCATAAAACTGAGTACCGTGAATTGGCAAGAACCGCCCATTGGCGGGGGCGGAGGCCGCTGCCAACAACTTAAGGAAACAGGAGGGGGAGGTCGCGTACCCCCCCATGCGGGGGCTGCCAAAGCCGCCCCGCGGCTTTGGCTTGAGCGTTTGCGCTCCGCGCAAACGCTATCCGCCCAGGAGTTTTGCCTCCGGCAAAACTCCTATGTTTTATGTCAAGAGGCCTGTAACAAGGACTCCCATCCCGCCAATTTGTAGCGATAAAACTTCTTCGCCA
>JAITHL010000208.1 GCA_031279975.1 Treponema sp.
AATGTCAATAGAACAGCTTCCGCTTAAAAACGCGGTTTCACCGGACTTTAGTCCGCAGGCTTTAGCCTGAGAAACCGCAGGACGTGTTCCGAAACCAACCGGGTTTTGGAACACGTCTAGTGCTTCCCTAGGGACCCCGTACGGTTCCTCAACCAATTTAAAGAGGGAGGACCGTATATGGCGGCGCCAAAAATCAACGGCAATTGTTATTTGTGCGGTAAAAGCCTCGGCAAAACCGCCATGAAAAACCATCTGCTTAAGGAACACGCAAGCGGCGGCGAAGCCTGCGTTTTGCTGAAAATCGAGGGAGCCTGCGACAAACAATACTGGCTCTATGTTGACGCGCCCAAGGACAAGACCCTTGGGGCGGTTGACGCCTTCCTCAGGAAAATCTGGCTGGAGTGCTGCGGCCACATGAGCGTTTTTTACGGGGAACAATCCCAAGAGCTGCCCAAGGCGCGGAATCTCGGCGCGTTTGAGACGGGCGACCGGATTACCCACGAATACGATATGGGTTCAACCACCGAATGCCTGATTACCTTTGCCGGAGAAACGAGCCGCCCGAAACAGAAGAGCCTTGTCCGGCTTTTAGCCAGGAACGCCGCCCCGGTGTTCCCGTGCGCCTCATGCGGCGCTCCGGCGGCATACATCTGCCGGGAATGTATGTATGATTCAGAGAGCCCCCATTATTGCGAAGCCTGCGCCGAAGAACATGATCATAAAGAGGCGCTCGTCACCATAACAAACTCGCCGCGCAGCGGCGAATGCGGGTATACCGGCCGCCTGGATGTTTTTGCGTATACCCCCGGCATTGATTGTGCCAATGCCGGCAAGCGGGAGCGCTTGTAAGGGAGCGGCGAAGGAGGGCTATTTTCTTCCGCCCCCGGACATACTAAAAACGCTTCTTCCAATAAAAAGAACTACTATCACGTTTATCTTTAAACATCCCCTCAACGCCTTTGCTTACGCTGAAGACCTGGCGGATAAGGTGCATGTATTGGAAGCGGGAGTTCTTGACGAACCATCGGACATGGGGGATCGGAAAAAATATGCGCGCGCTTTCCTTGATCATCTCTCCGCGGTTTTTTCAAAACGCAAACCGGTAATAGAACTGCCCTATAACCCGTATATTGCCTTTTTGGTTTCCATCTTCCGCGCCAAAGCTGGCGTAAATACCAAGGTGCTGGTCCTATCATTTTTCCACGAAGACGAGGCCGTTGAAAACCGCGCGATGGAATACCGCGGATTCGCCTTGGATTTAAAATTCCACCTGTTGAAAAGCATGCTCGACTACCCGTTTATAAAAAAAATTGAAATACCCCTGGATGAGGCGATAACGCAAAAATACATAAAAAAACTGTTACGAAACCTTTAACCGGCGCAGGTGGCAGGGGGGGGGCGCTTTGCAAGCCTTCGGTCCGGCGTCATGGTGCCCGGCGGGGATAACGCCGCCGTCAGGCGCTCAGGATTTCGCCGGCCGCGGCAAGCCCTTCCTTGAAACACTCGTGTAACACGGCTAAGGGCTCAAACTTATAGAACCGTATGGCGGTTTTATCAAATAGTATTTGCAGTTTCGTGGGGAATTCTTCATCCCCTTCGTAATACATAACCCTTACGGGAATTTTCGGCAGCAGCGCATACCGCCAGCTATACTGCCCGCTTGCCTTTTCCCCTTCAAATACCATGCCGAGTTTTTCCGCGGTAACGCGGAATTTCTGATAGTCATTCCCAAAAACCCGGCTGAGGGTATTTCCCGCCCAATTTTGCCGGATGAATATGCCGTGGGAAAAATACCCGATGCCGCAAAAATCATATACCGGTTCCGCGTCCGCTTGGGACAGCACATAATACCCTAAAACGCTTTTTAGATTGTAATCGTACCCTTCGCTTTTGGCGGACCATACCAGGGCCTCTTTTACAAGGTCTACGGCGTCTTTCGTAATCCTGTAGGTCCGTCCAAGGAAATTGACCGCAATTGCCCCGCCAAGGCGCTCAAGTTTCAGCCGCGCCGCCGCCTCGTCAAAGTCGCAGTCTTTTAATAAACTGATGACCCACTCATAGGTTTGTTCATAGCCTTTTTTCATGGTATACTCCTGGGATAACCCTATAGGACCCCCCGCGCGCCTGTCAAGCGCCGCTGGTCCGCAGCTGCGGGCCCCGCTTCAGGCCGCTGTCAACAACGCAAGCAATGAGGAGGGGGGAAGTCGCGTACCCCCGGGGTACGATCCTGCGGGCGCTGCGCGGCAGCGCCCTGCGGCTTTGGCTTGAGCGTTTGCGCGGAGCGAAAACGCTATCCGCGCTATCCAGCGAAGCCGGATAGCGCGGCAACGCCCCTGCCGGGGGCCTCGTCCCCCAACGTATAGGCTTAAGCTGTTGGCCGTACTCAGCGGAGGAGCTTGACGAGGTCTTCCCGCCCGGCTTTGCGCAGGGCTTCCAGGGCCGCCGCCCGCTCTTGGGGTTTATGGAAGCGCAGCAGCGCCCGCTGGAGCCGCCTTTCCGCCGCCCCCCGGCAGACCGCAACGGGTTCCATAGTCCGGGGATCGATTCCGGCGGCGTACATGACGGTGGAGAGGGTTCCCGGTGTGGGATAGAAATCCTGCGCCTGGTCGGGGGCGAAGCGGGCCCTGCGCAGGTATTGCGCAAGGGCGGCGGCGTCCTCCAGGGCGGAAGCGGGATGGCTTGCCATGAAATAGGGGACCAGGTATTGCCGCAGGCCGAGCCGGCGGTTGGCCGCGGCGTATTGGGCGCAAAAGCGTTCATAGCCCTCAAAGCCGCCCTTGCCCATGGCCTTGAGGACCCGGGGGGAACAGTGTTCCGGCGCGACCTTCAACTGGCCGCTGACATGGTGGCGGCAGAGGGTTTCCAGGAAGGCCGCGCCCAGGTCCCGGTCCAGCGCGATATAGTCGTAGCGGATGCCGGAACGGATAAAGACCTTTTTGACGCCCCGGACGCCGCGGATTGCCTCCAGCGCGGCGAGGTACTCCCGGTGATCCGCCTGTAATTGCGGGCAGGGCTCAGGATAGAGGCAGTTCCGGTCCGGGCAGAAGCTCCCCCCTCGCTGCCGGTCGCAGGGCGGGCTGAAGAAGTTTGCCGTGGGGCCCCCCACATCGTGGATATAGCCCTTAAAATCGGGGCGTTTTGCCAAGGCCCCGGCTTCCCGGACCAGGCTTTCCCGGGTTCGATGGCTGACCGCCCGGCCCTGATGGAAGGCGATGGCGCAGAATGAGCAGCCGCCGAAACAGCCCCGGCTGGATACCAGGGAAAAGGAGACTTCCTGTAAGGCGGGAATGCCGGCGGCGGCATACTGGGGATGGGCCTCGCGGGTAAAGGGCAGTTCATAGACCTGGTCCAGTTCCGCGCCGCTGAGGGGAAAGGCCGGGGGATTTCGGATAAGCCGCCGGTTTCCGTCGTATTGCTCCACCAGGGGCCGGGCGCTGCGGGGATCGGCGTTTTGCTGTTGTATGATGAAGTGTTCCGCCAGGGCCCGGCTGCTTGCGGGGTCCCGGTTTCTCAGCCGCGCATACTCCGGGAGCGCCCCGGCGTCCAGGGCCGTATCAGGCGCGGCGCTTACGGCGGCGCAGGTTCCCCGGACATCCCGGATACTGTGGATTGCTTCCCCCCGCTTGAGGCGTTCGGCGATTTCCCGGATTGGCCGTTCCCCCATGCCGTACACCAGGAGGTCCGCCTTGGCGTCCAGAAGCACGGACCGGCGTATAGTATCGGACCAGTAATCGTAGTGGGCCAGGGCGCGAAGGCTCGCTTCGATGCCGCCGATAATAACGGGGACCCCCCGGTAGGCCGAGCGGACGCCCCCGGTATACCGGATAAGCGCCCTGTCGGGCCGGAGGCCCGCTTTACCCCCTGGGGAATAGGCGTCCTGGGAACGTTTTCTTTTCCCGGCGGTATAGTGGGCAACCATGGAGTCCATATTTCCCGCGCCCACCAGAAAGGCGAGCCGGGGACGCCCCAGGGCTTGATAGGAAGTGGGATGCTCCCAGTCCGGCTGGGGAATAATCCCTACCCGGAAGCCCTGGGCTTCCAACACCCGGCAGATCAGCGCCGCCGCGAAGGCGGGGTGATCCGCATAGGCGTCCCCGGAAACAAAGACAAAATCGCAGGCATCCCATCCCCGGGCCGCCATATCCCGGCGGTTGACGGGGAGGAAGTTCATCCGGCGGCGGCATACCCTTGGGCCGCGCCCCTCATTGCACTCCCACGACGGCGCTTACTTGGGGTATCTCTTTTTTAAGATAGTTTTCAATGCCCATCTTGAGGGTCATCTGCGCCATGGGGCATCCGCCGCACGCGCCGGTAAGTTTTACCGATACAACCCCGTCGTTAGAAAGCGAAACAAATTCCACATCCCCTCCGTCAGCCTGGAGGGATGGCCGCACATTATCCAAAGCGGATTTTACCTGATCTTCAAGCATTCTGAACTCCTTAACCATCAAAACTTTCATTCCCGTCATGCAACCGGCAGGCGTCGCTTCATTAAGTTTACTATACTACGGGCGCGCTGGATAATGCAACCTAAGGAACCGCCAGGGCCAGCGCATATAAACTTTTGGGCGCATTTTTGCTCCGCAAAAACCGCGCTTTCCGCTTCAATCGCTTGCGCGGGACGGGGGCGCCGCCCCCGGAACCCCCGCTGGGAGGCCG
>JAITHL010000232.1 GCA_031279975.1 Treponema sp.
GGCACTTGTAGAATTTTGCGCTTTTTAATAAGCGCAAAATTCTACGATTTTCAGGCATCCTTACGGAGTTTGCTGGGTAAAAAACGCGCTTTTGCGCGTTTTTTGAGGTTGGATAGCGCAAAGCGCCACAAACTCCTAGCGGCTTCCCCGCCCCTACTGGCTTAGGGCCTGCAGCGCCTGCCGGATAGTGGTAATCTGTTGGTTGAGGCCGCTGATCTGGGCCTCCATATCCCGAATGGCCTGGTCCTTCGCGCCGCTCTGGGTCCGCAATTCGCTGATGCTCCGGTCCTTGGCGGAACCCTCCTGGCGCAATCCCTCAATGGTTTGCTCCTTGGCGGCGCTCTCCTGCCGCAGCGCCGTAACCGCGGCGGTAAGTTCCGTAATCTGCTGGGTCTGAGCGCTCTGTTGGGAACGCAGACTGCCCACCGCGCTCTCCCGCTCGGCAAGCTGCTGGTCCCGGGCGGCGCCCGCCGAGCGCAGGCTGCTGATTGCGGCGTCCCGCTCGCTTAACTGCTGGGCTTGGGCGGCGTTTGCCGCGCGCAGGCCGGCAATCGAGGCGTCCCGCTCGCTAAGGGTCTGTTCCAGGCCGTCAAGGGCGCGCTCGAATTCCGAGATACGCCGGGCCTGGGCCGAGTTTTGGGCGTCCAGTCCGGTCAAGGAAGCGGCCCGCTCCCGGCCCGCCTGTTCCAGGGCCGCCACCTGTTCCCGCAGGGCGGCGATGGTACGCTCATATTCGGCTTCGGCGGCTCCGGTATCCCCGGCGTTTTCAGGGGGGGGCGGCGGGGCCGCGGGAACAGCTCCGGCGGCTTCCCCTTTGAGCCGCCGGCCTTCGGCGATCATGGTTTCCAGAACACGCGCCGCGGAAAGGTAGAGGTCTTTGCGGATTTGGAAGGGGCGCAGGCTTTGGAAGGCCGGGGTATTGAGAAATTCCCGCATATACGCCGCGGTCCCGGCGGCCTCATCGAGCAGGCCGTCCTGTATCTGCTGATCCGCGTTGCGGTAGAACCCGCCCAACTGCCCCTCGATCTGAACAAGCCGTTCCTGTTCATCCGAAAGCCGGCCCAGTTCTTCCCGGGCGGCGCTTAAGTCCCGCTGCCCCTTTTGCAGCTCGCCGCTCAGAATACCGGCCCGCTCCTCCAGTTGGGCGTAAAGATTCGCTTCCCGGACGCGGGCGTTCTCCAGCAGTTGGGACCGCTCCTTATTCAAGGTGGTTAGGGTGTGCCGGTACGCATCCTGTAGTTCCAGGAGGGCCCGCAGTTTCTCCAGGTATTGCAGGTTCGCCTGGGAAGTCTCCCGTTCCGCTTCAAGCTGCAGGGCCTGGTACTCCGCGTCCGCCGCCGTGAGTTTGGCCTGCGTATCGCTGATTGCCGCGTCCTTTTCCGCGATCAGCCGGGCGGTTTCCCTGCGTATCTCCTGGATCAGCTTCCGTTCCGTAATCCCCAGGGACGCGGCGCTTTCCCGGATAGCCGCGTCTTCCTGGCGGTGGAAGGCCCGTATCCCCCAAAATCCCGCTCCCAAAAGCAGGACCGCCCCCAGATTAACCAGGAGGGGAAAGCGGAAGCCCCGCTTTTTGGCGGCGGCGGTAAAACGCGGGGGGGCGGCCAAACGCTCCCGTTCCGCAAGCGCGTTAATATCCGCCAGAATTTGCCGCTGTTCCTCCACGGGAATCCCCGAAGCGGTATCAAAGGGCATGCCCGCAAGGTCCTGACCCGGCTCAAGGCCGGCGGTTTGTGCTTGACCATCCATAACTATTCACCTTTCACTACTACCCTATCGGCCTCCCGGGCCGACAGCCTGACCCCTCCGGCCTTGAGGCCCTTAACCAGATAATCCTGAGCCTGAAAGGTCTCCTGGGGAATCTTGAGCCGGGGCTTAGGGGTATAATGGATCGTAAAGGAAAATTGCGACCGGGTGTCCACATGCAGCACCGCCGCGCCTTCGGGAACCAGGGAATATTCTTTTTGCATGATCCATCCTTCTATTATACACCGTTTAATGCAGGGATACCCGGATTCCCCTTCCCGGTAGATCACCGTAAATACCGTCGCGGCAAGGGCCTCCTTATCAGCCGCGCCGATCCACCACGCGCCGGGCCCCACAAAGAGCTTCTCCGGCAGGTCTGTTACCGTGTATACGCCGTTCTGCCGCAGGATCAGCACCCGGTCAAAGGAGGACAGTTCCGCCACGGTTTCCCCGGATACGGCGGTTCCCAGATACCCGGTTTTCCGGTCGTACTTGAGTTCCAGGTCCTTCTTGACCACCTCCTTCACGTCGGTCTTGGCAAACTTCCCCACCTTGGTCCGCCGCTCGCCGCTTGCCCAGGCGCCGGTCCCAAAGGCTTCGGTCTTTTCTATCTTCGTGATCATACTATCCAGAAAATCCAGGGCATAGGCCACGATGTTCTTGAGGATCCCGTTGATCTCCTTGATCCGGGCCTGTATTGCCCGCAGCTCCGCCTGGGCCTTGGTAATATCGTACAGGGAAATCCGGCGGATCGGTATCTTGAGGAGTTGTTCCACGTCCGTTTCGCTTACCCCCCGGCTGCCCGCCTCGCGCAGGAAGGGCTTAAAGCCGTCGATAACCGCCTTGATCACCAGATCGGCGGTCTTCATCTTTTCGATGTTCTTATATATCCGCTCCTCAATAAATATCCGTTCCAGGGTCCTCAGGTGGAGCTTGTCTTGCAGTTCCCGCTTTTCCAGTTCCAGTTCCCGGGTGAGGACCTTGACCAGTTGTTTGGCGTGATGCTCTATGACCCCGGTAACGGTCATAAGCGCCGGCAGCCCGTCCTTGATCACCAGGAGGTTTATCGAAATGGACTGCTCACATTCGGTAAAGGCGTAGAGGGCGTCCACGGTCTCCTCCGCGTAGATACCCCGGGCCAGCTTGATCTCGATCTCCGCATGTTCGGTGGTAAAGTCGCTGATCGACTGAATCTTGATGCGCCCCGCCTTGGCCGCGCTCTCGATGCTGTTGATGAGGCTCTCCGTGGTGGACCCATAGGGCAGTTCCCGGATAACGATCCGCTTGGGGTCCGACGTATCGAGCTTGGCCCGGACCAGGACCTTGCCGTTCCCGTCCCGGTAATCCGATACATCCACCATCCCCCCGGTGGGAAAATCCGGGTACAGATGGAAGGGCTTCCCCTCAAGACACGCCTTTTCCGCCTCCAGCGCCTCGATGATGTTGTGGGGCAGTATCTTGGTGGACATCCCCACGGCGATCCCCTCGGCGCCCATCACCAGGACCGCGGGGATTTTGGCGGGAAAGAGCACGGGCTCCTTGTTCCTGCCGTCATAGGAGTCCGCCATGGGGGTAAGTTTCGGGTTGTAAAAAATATCCTTTGCCAGGGGCGTTGCCCGGCACTCGATATACCGGGCCGCCGAGGCGTTGTCCCCGGTGAAGATATTCCCGAAATTCCCCTGCCGGTCGATGAAGTATTCCTTATTGGCCAGTACCACCAGGGCGGACCCGATGGAAGCGTCCCCATGGGGGTGGTACTTCATGCAATGCCCCACCACATTGGCCACCTTGTGGAATTTCCCGTCGTCCATCTCAAAAAGGGAATGGAGTATCCGCCGCTGCACTGGTTTCAGCCCGTCCTCCAGGTCTGGAATCGCCCGGTCTATGATAACATAGGAGGCGTACTCCAGAAAATTTTTGTCGAAGAGTTCTTTTATGTGCGCCACTGAGGGGGAGTATACCAGGTCTCCCGCGCTAGGGCAACGCTGATTAAATCCAAAACTCCGCAAGGGGAAGGCCGCGCGCCCCACTGTCAACAACTAAAGGGGGGACCGGGGGGCCTTTCGGCCCCCCGGCGGGGGCGTTACGGGGGCAGAGCCCCCGTTGGGGGGCAGGGCGCTGCCACGCAACGCCCTAGGGTAACGCTGATTAACTTGACGCTAATCAGCGTTACCCTCTGCATTTGTTCATTTCATTACGCAAATGCGGGTAAGATACACTGATTAAATCCTCGATTGGATTTAATCAGTGTTTCCCTAGAGCGGCAGTTCCTTGGGCTCCACCCCTAATTGTCCGGCGGCTTCCCGGGCGGCGGCGGGCCCGGCGATAATAACCGGGGCGTCCCTTTGGGCCGCCGCCAGCCGCCGGGCCGCGGCTTGGAGTTCCGGCTCTTGAGAGGCAATCATGGCCTGGAGTTTCCGCTCCCGGCGCTGATCCCCAATCCCATAGAGGCAACGGATAAAATCCACAAACCCCTCACTGGCGGCGGTTCTGGGCTTGGTTTCCTTGGCAAACGCGCCGATGACCGCCTTTTCCAGCGCCGCGGCATCCGGCTCCTGGGCTGCCCGGTTTTGCAGTATCCGCGTAAAGGCGTCCAGGGACCGCAGGGGCTGGGGGTCCCGGTAGGTGGCAAGGGTAAACACCCCTTCGCAGCCGTCGGCAGAGGCAAACGCGCCGTAGGCCCCGCCCTTCATCCTGATATCCTCCCAGAGGGCGCCGGTTGTAAGCTGATGGGAAAGGACCAGTTCCGCCGCGTGTTCCCGGGAACTGTAGGATGCGCCGGGCAGGGCAAGGGCGGCAAAGCCTATTTGCAGGGACGGGGCGGCATAGACCTCCGGGAGGGGTTCCGCCTCCGGCAGCAGGGCCGCCGCGTCCTGGACGGCGGGATTCCGGGGTTTGGGGGGGCCGAAGGAGCCCCACGTCCGCTCCAGACAGGACAGGTTTTTCACCAGGGCCTTTTTGTCCCCCGTAAGGTTCGCCAGGCAGCCGCCGGAACAGAGCCGGTCCCGGATCGCCTCCAATTTCCGGCATATCTGGAGGGTGTCATAACCGGCGAGGGTATGGACAAATTGTATCTGGGCTATGCCGCTCCACAGTTCTTCCACCGTCTGGGCCCGGGAAAAACGGCGGCCCGCCCGGCCCGCCGCATAGCTATGGCCCATGGGCGCGAAGCTGGCGTCAAGGCTGTTCTTCATCTCCACCACCAGATCCCGGATACGCCGTTGGCTGGAAAAATCCGCTTCGCCTATCATCCGGCGGGCCAAATCCAGGGCGGCTTCGGCCTTTTCATCCAGGGCTTTGAGCCGGTAGATCAGCCAATCCCGTCCAACTAGGTCAAACACGCCGCCGGGAAGCGGGAGGGACAGGGCCGCTCCTTCCACCGGGGATCCGGTTTCCAGGAAGGCGCTAAAGCCCCCAACGGTCCGGGCCAGGAGGCTCGATACCTGGGCGTAATCCATGCCCGGAAGCCCCACCGCAACCGCGGCCTGGGTAAACAGGGGCAGCCAGGGATAATCCTCCGGTTCCAGGATGTCTACGGGAAAGGCGAACTGGCCGTAAGTGATCCCGTTGGTGAACAGGGGATGGATGAACGCGGGAATTCCCCCGGCGTCGTGGAGTTCCCGGGGCGAGGGATCAAGAACCGGGGAGAGGTCTTTCCGGGAAAGGTGGGGAATAGCGGCCAGGGCTTCCGGGCTGTCCGGGGTATTCTGCATCCGTTCCAGCTCCGCGGCCTCCGCATGGATGCGCCGTTGTTCCTCCCCGGACAGGGCGGCCTTCCGGGCCGCCAGTTTTTCCGCCAGGGCCGCTTCCCGCTCTTCCAGGAATGCCGCGTCCCCTTCCAGGGCAATGAGTGCCCGGTGGGGGTTGCCGAGCAGGTACTTTTGGATAAGGGACTCAAAATACCGGGGGTTTTCCCCCAGCCGCCCCTTCAATTGGGCAAAGGGAGGGGTAAACAGGAGGCTCTCCCAGGGTTTCAAGCCGTGCAGCCATCCCCGGAAGGAACGCTGGAGCCAGACCAGGGAATAGGGCCCCTGGGACCGGACGATTTCCCGGTGGGAGAATTCCATGGATAACAGGGCCGCCTCAATCTCGGTTCCGGGTATCCCCTCCCGGACCAGGCGTTCCAGTTCCCCCAAGACCAGGGCCTCCACCTTGCGGGCCGCCGCCTCGCCCCTTCCCGGCGTTCCCCGCAGGCCCACGCTTATCACGGTCTCCCGCAGGTCCCCTTCCATGCCGCTGGCCGGGGACAGGTCTTCCCCTAAGCCGGATTCGATGAGCGCCCGGTAGAGGGGCGACCCGTCGTGGCCCAAAAGGGTTTCCGTAAGGGCGGCAAGGGCGATGGTTTCGGCGGTATCAATACTGTCCGCGCAGAGCCAGGAGAGGAGGACCGTGGATTTCGGCTCCCCGGCGGCGGGGCAGGGAACCGCGATATACCGCGGCGCCCGCCACCGCCCGGCCTTGGGAACCGCCGCCGCCGCCTCGCCCGGGGGAAGGCCGGCGAGGACCTTTTCGTTCAGAAAGGCGAGCTGTTTTTCCGTGGGTATGTTTCCCGCGAGGAAGACGCGGCAGTTGCGCGGCGCGTACCGTTTCCGGTGGAACTCCCGCAGTGCGTCCCAGGACAGATCGGGGATATGCTCCGGGCTTCCCCCGGATTCATAGGCATAGGGGGTATCGGGCAAAACCCCCCGGATGGACCAGCAATGGGCATAGGCGTCCGGGGAAGAATAGACCCCCTTCATCTCGTTGTACACCACCCCGCTTATGGACAGGGCGTCTTCCGCAAGGACAAAACGGCGGCCCTCCTGTAAAAAGACCCATTCCGGCAGGAGGGGCCTGAATACCGCGTCCCCGTATACGGCCATGAGGTTGAAATAGTCCCGCTCATGGATCGAGGCCGCGGGATAGAGGGTCTTATCAGGGTAGGTCATGGCGTTCAGAAAGGTCTGGAGGCTCCCCTGGGCAAGGATCAAAAAGGCGTCCTTGAGGGGATACTTTTCAGAACCGCAGAGCACCGAATGTTCCAGCACATGGGCCGCCCCGGTGGAATCCTCCGGGGCCGTGGCAAAGCCGAAGGCGAACAGATTTTCCTTGTCCCCGTTCAAAAGATGAAATACCTCGGCGCCGCTTTGGTGACGGGCCCAGATTCCCAGGGCGTCCAATTCATCCAGGGCTTCCACGGCGAGAATCGTGAAACCGCTTGAGAGCGCCTGTCCTGCCTGTAATGGGGTGTTCATGATACCACGTCCTCATCGTCGAGTAATAAGATGCTGCCGTTCTCCCGGCCCGCTCTGAACCAGGCAAGAAACTCCTGGACCACCCCTTCGGTTTCGCTTTTCAGCACCGCCCCAAGGATTTCCCGCTCCTCCCGCACCTGGACCCGCCGGTTGGCGGTTATATTCGCCAGTATTTTTTCGTTAAATTCCGGGGAACGGCCCTTGAGGAGCATGGCGATATCCCGGTCCGCCATCTCCCGCAGCTTTTCCTGGACAGCCCGGTCGTCCGCCTTGACCACGTCTTCCAAGGTATAGAGCCGCTCCTTCAATTCCTGGCTTAAATCGGGCCGCGCTTCCTCAAGGTCCCGCAGAAGCCGGTCTTCAAAGGCGATATCCGTATGTTTCAGGATGGCCGCCAGTATTCCCCGCCCGTCCAGGGGGGCGCTTGCGTCAACGCCGCCGGCTTCGCTGAAGCGCCGGGCCTTTTCCCGCAGGCCCTCAGCCACCAGGTTCAGCATCTCCGGGGTAGTCTGCCGTAAATGGGCTATCCGTTTGATCAATTCCAAGCGCTTCCCGGGAGAAACATGCGCCAGAACCGCGGCGGTCAGCGCCGGGGAGAGGCGGGAGAGCGCCAGGGCCATTGTGGCCGGCGACTCTTCCCTGAGGAGCAGCGCGATCTGATCGCCGGAAAAATCTTCCAGGAAGTCAAAGACCGCTTCCCGCGCCTTGGGAAGGCTCTTTTGCAAAAAACCTTCCCCCTTTTCCGGGCCGAAGGCGGCGTAGAGGATTTTCCGGGCCGCGTCCACCCCGCCCGCCGCGCCGCCGTCTTTGCCGTAGCCGTAGGAATAGGTAAAGAGGGACCGGAATTCCTCGACGATCTCCGCGCCCTCTTCCTCAGTAATACCCCTAATGGAAGCGATTTCCCGGGAGACAGCCTCAACCTGCCCGGGTTCCAGGTTGGCCAGTATCTTCGCCGCCTCTTCCCGCCCAATGAGGATAAGAAATTTCGCCACCCGGCGGTATTTTGAATCCCCCTGCTCCGCGGGTTCCGCTCCCGCCTTCTGGAAACCCGCCGGGCCGCCCGGCCCCAGGGCGTTCAGCAGACCGGTTTTGAAAAGCCCCGCGCCGCCGTCTTCCCGGCCCGCCGCCTTTCCGGTTTCCTTGGGGGAATTTACTATCCGCCGGTATGCCGCCAGTCCCCGTCCGGCATCCGTTTTTAATGTTCCCATGCGGCCACTATATACCCCTTCGGCCAAAGGCGCTAGGGGGAAAGGGCGCTTGAAAAATACGCACCCAAGCCCCAGGGCAAAAGCATTTACCCTATGCCGAAGAGGATTTGGTGAAGGAAGCCGGTGTCCAGGGAAGCGCGGAACATTTTGCGCCTAACGCTGAGCCGCTGTTTGCCTTTCAGTAC
>JAITHL010000005.1 GCA_031279975.1 Treponema sp.
CCGGTTGGTTTCGGAACACGTCCCGCGGTTTCTCAGGCTAAAGCCTGCGGACTAAAGTCCGGTGAAACCGCGTTTTTAAGCGGAAGCTGTTCTGAAACTGAAATTTCAGAACAGCTCTATTAAAGCAGCGATGATTTCGGACTATAGTCCGCATTCTCGATTGCATTCGGACCGAAGGTCCGCAATCATCGCTTCCCCAGGGTATCCTTTTCACCGGCGGTTCTCTTTTACAATGGCCTCATACAGGCCGTTCAAGTAGGCCGCCCCCAAGGCGCGGTCGAAGAGGCCGTACCCCGGCATGGCCTCTTCGTCCCAGATCATCCGTCCGTGGTCGGGGCGTATGGGGCCCTGGAAGCCGGTGTCGTAGAGGGCCCGCATCACCGCGTACATATCCAAGGAGCCGTCGGCGGATAAATGGGCGGATTCTTCAAAGGCCCCCGGCCCGGTATGCCGCAGGTTCCGGGCATGGACAAAGTGTATCCGCCCTTGCAAAGCCCTGATGACGCCGGGAATATCGTTGGCCGGATTGGCGCCTAAACTGCCGGTGCACAGGGTAACGCCGTTACGGGGGTTATCCACCCGGCGCATAAGGCGCAGCAGGTCTTCCTGGTTCTTGATGATCCGGGGGAGCGAGAAAACAGACCATCCGGGATCGTCGGGATGTATGGCCATGTTGATCCCATATTGTCCGCACACCGGCATGATCCGTTCCAGGAAATAGGCGAGATTTTCAAAGAGCCTATCCTCGTCCACCCCCCGGTACAGGGCAAAAAGTTCCTTGAGTTTTCCCAGCCGTTCCGGTTCCCAGCCCGCCAGGGTATAGCCCTTGGATTGGGCGCTCATGGAGGAAAACATCGCATCCGGATCAATGGCGTCGATAACCTTTTGATCGTAGGCCAGCACCGTGCTGCCGTCGCCGCGCTTTTTTGCCAAATCAGTGCGGGTCCAGTCAAATACGGGCATAAAATTATAGCATACCAGGGTAATCCCCGCCTTCCCCAGCCGTTCCAGGGTGGTGATGTAATTATCAATATACTGGTCCCGGTCCGCGGACCCCACCTTAATGGCGTCGTGGATGTTTACGCTTTCAATCCCCGCGAGCTGAAGCCCCGCGGCCTCCACGGTTTCCCGCATGGCCCGTATCGCCCCTTCTTCCCAAACAACTCCCGGCAAGGTTCCATAGAGCGTGGTGATTACCCCTGTTACCCCGGGCACCTGCCGGATATGTTCCAGACGTACCGGATCATACCCCTGCCCGAACCAGCGCATGGTCATCTGCATTGTAAAACTCCTTCATACCCGCATCAGACGGTTGGATATATCAGTATGGTATCATGCTTGCATAATAACCGTCAAATAAAATTTTTATTTTTTTTATCAGCCCCGCCGGAGGGTTTTCCGGGGGAAGCGCTGGTAGCGAACCGCAGGTTCGAACCGGCATTATCAAAAGGGTCCGCAGATTAACACTGATTAACACTGATTAACATGGAGAACCACTGATTAACACGGAGAACCACTGATTAGTACGGAGAACCACTGATTAGCACGGAGAATCACTGATTAGCACGGAGAATCACTAATTAGCACGGAGAATCACTGATTAACACTGATTATTGTTAATCCGTTTCCATCCGTTTCCATCCGTTTCCATCCGTGTCTATCCGTTTCCATCCGCGTCCATCCGCGTCCATCCGCGTCCATCCGTGTCCATCCGTGTTAATCCGCGAAATCCGCGAAATCCGTGTCGAACCCAAGGGTTCGCGATCCGCCTGCCCGCCCTGTCTGCCTGCGGCAGGCGGGCGTAATCCGCGGGCTGTGTTGAAAAATCCGGTTTAAGCGGCGCTTCCTGGGAAAAAATTGACCAATCCAGCGCCAAAAACTTGACAAAGTTTATCCAGATTGTCCAAACTAAAAGTAATGCTTATTACCAGGGAATCGGATTACGCGGCGCGGATACTCCGGGAGTTGTATCACGCAGGCAGGGAGCGGGTGGAGGATATTTGCCGGAATGAACAGATTCCCCGGCAGTACAGCTATAAGATAGTGAAGAAACTTGAAAAGGCCGGGCTGGTAAAGATTTACCGGGGGGCCGGGGGCGGCTGCGAGCTTGCCCGGGAAATCGGCGGGATAACCCTCTTCGATATTATCGCCGCGGTGGAGGGGGAATTCCTTTTGGCAGAATGTCTGGGCCGGGGCTTTCACTGTTCCCGGTATGCCAAGGGGAACAGCCGTTGCCGGGTTCACGAAGAGTTATTGCGAATTCAGGGGTTGATCTTGAAGCAGCTTCAGGAGAAATCCCTCAAGGATATTTTTGAACGTTATTTTTGAAAACGGAGGATTGCTATGAACGAAAGCTGTTACGGGTGTTCAACCTGTGCCAGTGCGGATAAACCCCTGGAAGGGTTTATTGCCGGATTGCCGATGGAGACTTCCCACCACCGGGTGGAAGGCCAGGAGACAAAATGCGGTTTCGGCCTACAGGGGGTGTGTTGCCGGCTCTGCGCCAACGGGCCCTGCCGGATCACCCCCGAAGCGCAGCGGGGCATCTGCGGCGCTTCCGCGGATGTTCTGGTTACCCGGAACCTCCTGCGGGCGATAGCTTCCGGGTCGGGGTGTTATATCCATGTGGTGGAGAATACCGCCCTGAATCTCAAAAACACCGCCCTGGAAAAGGGAAAGCTCAAAGGGCTTGGCGCCCTGGAGCGGCTCTGCAAACGCTTTGGGGTGGGCGGCAAGGATGATCATGAAAAGGCCCTGAACGTGGCGGAGGCGGTCTTGAAGGACCTCTACAGGCCGGAATACGAAAAGATGGACCTGGTGGAAAAGATGGCCTACCCGCCCCGGTTCAAGAAATGGCGGGAATTGGGCATACTCCCCGGGGGCGCCAAGGCCGAGGTGTTCAAGGGGGTGGTTAAGTGTTCTACCAATCTTAACTCAGACCCGGTAAATATGCTTTTAGACTGCCTCAAATTGGGCATCTCCACGGGCATCTACGGCTTAACCTTGACCAACCTCTTAAACGACGTGCTGCTGGGGGAACCGGAAATCCGCTGGGCCCCGGTGGGCCTGCGGGTCATCGATCCTGATTATATCAATATTATGATCACCGGCCACCAGCATACCATGTTCGTCCATCTCCAGGAACGGCTTATCCAGAGCGACGTAACGGCCAAGGCCAAGGCCGCGGGGGCCAAGGGCTTTAAACTGGTAGGCTGTACCTGCGTGGGCCAGGACCTCCAGCTTCGGGGGGCCCATTACACCGAGGTCTTCGACGGCCATGCGGGAAACAACTATACCAGCGAAGCCATACTGGCCACCGGGGGCATCGACGCGGTGCTCTCGGAGTTTAACTGCACCCTGCCGGGCATAGAACCCATTTGCGACCGGCTCCTCATTAAACAGATATGTATTGACGATGTGGCGAAGAAGGCCAACGCGGAACTCAAGCCCTTCCAATTCGCCCAACGGGAAAAGCAGAGCGAGGAGATTATCGACGCGGTGATCGCCGCGTATAAGGAACGGCGGCCCAAGATCAAACTCAACCTGCTCCCCGATCACGGCAACGCCAAAACCTTGACCGGGGTAAGCGAGGTGTCCCTGAAAAAATTCCTGGGGGACAGTTGGAAGCCCCTCATCGACCTCATCGTGTCCGGGGATATTAAAGGCGTAGCCGGGGTGGTGGGCTGTTCAAGCCTGGTATCCGGCGGCCATGATGTGCTGACCGTGGGGCTGGTACGGGAACTTATCGCCAAGGACATTATCATCCTTACCGCGGGCTGTTCATCCGGGGGCATTGAGAACTGCGGCCTCATGACCCCCGAAGCGGCGGATATGGCGGGACCGAAACTCAAGGGGGTATGCAAGAAACTGGGCATTCCCCCGGTATTGAATTTCGGCCCCTGTCTTGCCATAGGCCGGCTGGAAATCGTGGCCACCGAGCTTGCGGAGGCCCTGGATATCGATATACCCCGGCTTCCCCTGGTACTGTCCGCCGCCCAGTGGCTGGAAGAACAGGCCCTGGCGGACGGCTGTTTCGGCCTTGCCCTGGGGCTGCCCCTCCATCTGGGGCTGCCCCCCTATGTGACGGGCAGCAAAATAGCCACCCAGGTGCTCTGTCAGGACATGCTATCCCTTACCGGCGGCCAGATAATCATCAACGCAGACGCGAAGGAATCCGCGGACCTGCTTGAAAAGATCATCCTGGAAAAACGGGCCGCCCTGAAGATATAAGGAGGGACCATGAAACGAATCTTTATCGATCAGGAGAAATGCGAAGGCTGTAAAAGCTGCACCATCGCCTGTATGCAGGCCCACCGGGAGCGTCCGGGCACGGTCTACGACCTTGACCTCCTGGACCCCCAAAACGAGGCCCGTCATACCATTGTCCGCGGCGATAAGGGCGGCTATATCCCGGTTTTCTGCCGGCACTGCGCGGCCCCCGACTGCGTGGAGGCATGTATGTCCGGGGCGCTTTCCAAGGACCCGCATACCGGCCATGTCCAGTACGATGAAAAGCGCTGCGGGAGCTGTTTCATGTGCGTTATGAGCTGCCCCTACGGCAACATCAAGCCCGACCGGGTAACCCGTTCAAAGATCCTCAAGTGCGATTTCTGTAAAAACGATCATGAGGAGCCCAACTGCGTGAAGGCCTGTCCCAGGAAGGCCATCCATGTGGAAACGGTCGCTTTCGAGGGGATAGCGGTATGACCCATCTTATCATCGGCGCCGGCGCCGCGGCGATCAGCGCGGTCAGAATCATCCTGCGGGAAAAGCCTGATGACAGGGTTGTCATCGTATCCCAGGATGAGGAAGTGTATTCCCGGTGTATGCTCCACCGGGTCATCTCAGGCGAACGGGACGCGGCGGGGATCAATTTTATCAACGACGGCGTACTGAACAACAAGCGGGTCCAATGGATCAAGGGGAAAACCGTAACCCGGCTGGATGCCGGGGCAAAAACGGTGTATGCCGGGGATGAGGCGCTCGCCTCAGGGGACCGGGTCCTCATCGCCACCGGGGCTAACAGCGTAACCCCGCCCATTGGGGAACTCAAGACCGCGAAAAACGCCTTCGGCCTGCGGCATATCACCGATTCCCGGTCCATCGCGGCCCGGGCGCATGACGCCAAGGAAGTGGCGATCATCGGCGCGGGGCTGGTGGGCCTCGACGCGGCCTATGCCCTGCTGGAACTGGGAAAGAAGATCACCATCATCGAAATGGCCCCTACGGCCCTGGCCATCAATCTGGACGCCCGGGCCGCGGCGGCCTATCAGGAGCGCTTTGAGGCAAAGGGGGCGGTCTTCCACCTGGGGCGCAAGGTGGTAAATACCCGCGGGGACGGCAAGGGCTTCATTACCGGCGTGGAAATGGACAACGGGGTTACGGTTCCCTGCGGCATGGTGGTTATGGCGGTGGGAGTCCGCCCCGCCACGGCCTTCCTTGAAGGCGGCGGCGTGGAACTTACCGAGCGGAAAGCGGTGAAGGTCGACGACCGGCTTGCCGCTACCGCGCCGGGCATTTACGCCGCCGGCGACGCGGCGGGGCTTTCCGGCATCTGGCCGAACGCCCAGAAGCAGGGGACCTTGGCGGCCTACAACATGACCGGTACCGATTGGCCCTATGACGACCGTTTTGCCCTGAAGAATACCATCAACTTCTTCGGACTGCCCTCCTTATCCCTGGGGGCCATTAATCCCCAGGAGGGGGACCAGGTATTGATACGGGAGGACCGGAACAACTACCAAAAGCTCATCCTGCGCGCCGGCGCGCCGGCGGGGATCATACTCCAGGGAGAAATCGGCGGCAGCGGTTTCTGGCAGTACCTTATCAAGAACAAGATTCGCGTTGATACCCTGGGCAAATCGCCCTGGAAAGTAAGCTACGCCGACTTCTACGGCGTGGAGAACAACGGCGAATATAAGTGGGCGGTGTAGCCCCAAGGGTCTAAGGAAGCGCCGCTTACGGATTAACGTCCGCAAGCGGCGCTTTTTACCCGTATTTGCGCAATACCGCGAACCATGGGTTCGCGGGAACCGTTGCTTGCGGGCCGAAGCCCGGCGGCAAGTTACGCAACGGTTCCCCAGGCGGCGGCAGCCGGATTAGGGCTCCGCCGTTTCATCCCGCCCGGTTTACGGCGCTGGAGGCGCGGCGCTTTGGCCTTCCAAAGGCCCGGGCTTGGCTTCCTCAGACGCTTCCCGCGCCGGTTCGTCATCGGATTGACGGTCCTTCGCTTCCTCATCAGCAGGTTTGGCCGTTGTTTTAACCGTATTGAGTATACGCCGTATCTCCTGCCGGTGCGCGGCGGACAGCCGCTCATCCTGGTCTAGGGCTTCAAGGGCCTGGGCGTCGGAAAACCCGTCTTTCACCGCCTGGGTAAGCTCATTAAGCCCTTCCTCGCTTTTCGGATCCGCAATCATCAACAAACGGGCTATATCAAAGCGGACCCTGGATGCCTGGGGCGCCCCTTTCTTGCTTTTATCCTGCGTTTGGGTATTCCCTTGGTCTTGCAGGGCGCTCAAAAGCTCGCGGTATTCTTCCAGTGCCCTGGTATAGAATTCTCCCGCTTCTAACACCTGGGCATACTCATACCGCACCTTGTGGTCCTCATTATGCAAAAGCCAGGCATGATAGGTATCCACCGCTTCAACCTTGTTCTGAGCGGCTTGGACGCGGGCAAGGAGCAGGAGGGAATCGTCCCGGTCCTCCAAGGTCAGTTGATATTTTTGCAGCGCAGCCTCGGCTTCCGCTGGTTTTTTTAAGGCAAAAAGAACCAGGGCGTAGTTGAACCCGTTGTCGGCGCTTTCCGGGACCAGGTCGAGAACTTTTTTATAGAAGTCCCCGGCCTTGGCAAGATCGCCGGTCTTGATATAGGTATACGCCGCCGCTTTCAAGGCCAAAACGTTTTCCGGGTCCTTGCTCAAAATACGGTTAAAATACTGAAGCGCTTCCGCATACCGGCCCGTTTCATAGGCAATCCTGCCCAGGTTGTATTCCGAAGCGTTTTTTGTTTTATCCAAGGACCGGGCCCGGTTCAGCCACTTTTCCGCTTCCTCATATTTTCCAAAATCAAAATAGGCCATGCCGATGGAATAGTATTCCTCCGCGGAAGCCGCCCCTTGAGTGGCGCAGGAATACCCCAGCCAGGACAGGGCCGCGCAGGCGATAAACACGGGATAGAACGCGGCGGGGGCGCTCATTTTTGAGCGCCTAACACGGTTGCTTCAATTTCTCTCAGTTGTGCCCGGTATAAGCGGGCGATGTTTGACCCGTAATCGGCAATAAGCTGTATGATATTGCGGGGATACTCCTCCGGGTCCCGGCTGTTGATCCGGTCCCCCGCGTCGCCGAGGCCGGGCATGATGTAGGCCGCCTGGTTTAAAACCGGGTCCATCCACATGGTATATACCCGGCAATTATCCAGGGCCCGCACCACCCGCAGGGCGCCTTTAAGGGCGGAGATGACGTTAAAAAACTGCACCGACCGGGGTTTAATCCCCTGATCCATAAGGTACTTCACTACCGTTACCAGGCTTCCGCCGGTAGCGTTCATGGGATCGGCGAAGATTAAATCCCTCCCCTCTAAAACGGATAAATCAAAAAAAGAGCGATCCAAATCCAGCATGTATTCCATTGTATTTTCCGACTTGCCGTCATCCCGTTTTATCCTGAACAGGGCGAAGGGGGTAACATACCCATGGGAAGAATACTCCTCAATCTCCTTGGAAAGTATCATGGAAGGCAGGAGGGCGCCCCGCAGCATAACGCACATCACCGCGTTTTCAATTTTATCGTCAACGTTGGGAATCTTATGGACCGCGTAATTCTGCACCGGCGAGCTTACCGGGGTTTTTACGATAAGATAATTCTTATTGCCCCCCTGTATTCCCCCATAGGCCAATTTGAAAAGCATTTCATAGGCCCGCTGAATATAATACACAAATTCTTCCCGCTCGGTCCGTATATCCCGCAGTTTTGCGATAAGCCGGGACGCTTCCCCATGGCTTTCATTGGGGGTAAGGAAGGAATAGACATTGATAGCCGGCTCATCCTTGCAGATATCCTGCATCAATTGCCCCATTTCATTATACAGGCGGATCAATTCCTCCTCTTCCCGCCTCCGGTCAGCCTCCAAGGGGGCGGCGGAAATCATGCTGAAGGAGATCATCGCCTCCCGGTAGAACTTATCCATCCGGGCGATATAGGTCTTGTCCGATTCACTGAGAAAACCGTCCAGGGCCTCAGCTTTTAAAATTACCTGATTCATTAACCGCTCCGTATGAGGGGAAGGCTCCCTGTCAACAACTTAAGAAAACAGGCGGGAGAAGCCCCCTACGACGAACTTCCTTGCGCAGCCCCCCGGTCCCCCCGGATAACATGGCCTAGGGCATTTCAATGACCTGTTCCATAAAGGGGTTCCTCAGTTGGGTCTGGGCCCGTATCTGCCACTCGCCAGCTTCTAAATGCCGGTTCAAAACGCTCCAAAACTCCCGGGCAAGTTGTAATTTACCGCTGCCGTAATAGGCGGTACCCAGGTAATACATGATTTTAAAATATTCATGTTCTCCGATATAGGCTTGCAGGTCCGGCTGCCTCCCTATCTCATAGAGGAGGGCGTCCAACGTGGAAAAGGTATAATCAAAACGGCCGCGCATTACTTCGCGGATCAAAATGGAATTCTGAATTATAAAGGCAAACATAAAATGCTCCGCCGCCCGGTTGTGCCTGCCGGAAGCGAAGTAATAGAAGCCGAGGAGTTCATGCGCCCTGAGCGCCGCCGGACTATTATGGCGATAGATGGTTAAAAAGCGGTTTATACCGTCATTTTCCAAGGTCCTGGACATACCGGTCCACATAAAGGAACCGGCCCCCTGGGTCCAGAGGGAATCCTGTTCGAGGATATCCAAAAGCGCCTTTTCCATATTGCTATATTCCTGGCGAATCCGGTGGATATCCGCCACTTTATAGAGAATATCCACCTCAAATCCCGGTGTTTCCAAAAGCGCCCGCTGTTCATAGGCTTTTTGATACTGCTTGAGGGCAATGTCCAGCTCCCCCTCGGTCCTATAGGTTTCTCCTATCCAATACTCGGCCTCTGGATAATCTTTGAGGCGGCGCAGGTGTTCTAAAACCCGCTTTGCCGATCCCGCCAGCAGGGATTTGGAAACCCGGTAATACAGTTCATCCAGGGCATGGCGGGCGTTAAGATGATTCCGGTCGGTGATGTACCGCTCGATAAGATCCAACGAATCCCCTAAACGGCGCACCTCAGGGATGGACAAGAGTGCGATCATATCCTGTTCCATCTTGGCATAGATGTTCCGCCGCTGATCCCGGGCCGTCTCAAAGGCAATGAGGGCGTCCCCATAGGCCCCGTTCCTAAAATACAGTTTCCCCCGTTCCATCGTATACCAGTAGGGCCGCTCAACCGGCTGTTGGGCCCATCCGGCAATACAAACCGCCCAAAAAACAACTATCCCAATGCCAGCTTTGCTCATAATTTTTCCAGTTCTTCCCGAAAAGCGTTATCCGCGCCGGCGGCTTCAACGGTTTTTATAACGATACCGTGGCGGAACAGCACCACCTTGTTACCCAGACCGGTAATGCCTAAATCCGCATGGCGGGCCTCTTCCGGCCCGTTTACCGCGCAACCCATTATCGCCACCGTACACTTTTTGGGGATGGTATATAGATAATCCAGCCATCGCTCGGTAAATCCATGGGTATCAAACCCGTTCCTCCCGCACCGGGGGCAGGAAATAATCGCCACCCCATCCCGGACCGCTCCGGCGCTGTCCGCCGCCGCTCCAAGGATTTCCCGTCCGGCAATCACCTCATTTTCCATGGTGTCGGACAAGGACACCCGAATCGTATCCCCAATTCCCGCTTCAAGCAGGGCATGGAGGGCGACGGTATTCCGTACCACCCCAGCAATAAGGGGCCCCGCTTCGGTTACGCCAATATGGAGCGGCGCGCCGGTCCGATCCGCCAGCAGCCGGTTCGCTTTTATAGTATCGGCAATAGAAGAGGCTTTCATTGAGACGATCGCCGCGGAAAAACCCAATTCCCGGCATACCGCAAGTTCCCGTTCCGCCGCGGCGGCCAAAGCCCCGCCCCGGTCAAGGCGCCCTTCCTCTACAGAACGGCGCAAATCCTGGGGAAGGCTTCCCCCATTCACCCCGATCCTGACGGGCCGCCCTTTGGACGCGGCCTTGGCAAGCACCTTCTCAAGGTTTTCCCGCTTGCCGATGTTGCCGGGGTTGATACGTATCTTCGCAACCGGAAAGTCAAGACAGCGGAGGGCGATCTTATAATCAAAATGAACATCCGCCACCACCGGCATAGAAACCTGGGCGGCGAGACTCCCCACTATTTCAGCCGCCGCCAGATCAGGCGCCGCGAACCGCAGGAGGCCGCACCCCATAGCGTGAAGCTGTTTGATCCGGGAAAAAATAGCTTCCCCCCGCGCTCCGGCAAGGTCCGCAAAGTCAAGGCGGTCTTTCCACATGGTTTGGATTACCACCGGAAGACCGCCTCCCATTGCAACAGCTTGGACGTGATCAAAACCGCCTATGGTTAAAGTGTTAGAACGTCGTTTATTCAAGCGCCGTCCGCCATAATCAACACGGAAGAAGCCGATCCCGCAGACTGCGCACACCTGCGGGAGGCCCGCCCCCGCGCAGGGCCCGCAATAAATTCAAGACAGCCTCCCCCGCTTTGTTAAACGGGTTTGCGCCATTAGGAGACGGCAACCGCCGGAGCGGAGGCAACTCCCAAGAAAAACACCATAACAAAGAGGGCTACTGTTTCAATAAGACCGACAACTAGGATGTAGTTACTAAATCCCTGGCCGGTTTCACCATAGGCGTCCGCGGCATAGGCCGCGCATTTTCCCTGATACAGGGCGGAAGCGCCCATGGCAAGCCCGCCAAAAATCCCCACCCAGAGTTTCCCCGTATCGGTAAGCCCTCCACCGATAATGGCATTCATCAGAATGAATCCATAAATGGTTTGGGTAAGGGGGGCGCCCGCAAAGGCCACCAAGATGAAGGGCGCCGGCTTATTTAAAAGAAAGCACTTTTTCCATGCCCCAATGGCGGTCATCCCGGCGGTACCGGCGCCTAAAGCGGACCCTAGGGCGGCAAGACCGAGACAAGCGGCGATCCCAATAAATTGACTAATCATACTCATATACGTCTCCTTTTAGACTATATAAATTTCCGGACAGGCTTACCCGCCGGTAATCCCAATCCGTCCGCGCTTTGTAAACAAGGCGGCATATTAGCCTTGTTTTTTTGATTTAAGCGCAAAGGGTGAATATCCATGACCGGACCATTCCATCCCAAGATGTCCGGCATATTCCAATAGATTAAGCCTTACCCCATGTACTATGACCGACAGGGCGTTCATCGCCAAGTTAAGGCCGTGGCCGAAAACCAGGATCAGCACCCCCCCGGCCATCCCAACAGGACCCGCGGCCATAGCCCCGCCGGCCATTTCATTGAAGCTCTGCGCTATTACGGCGCCCGCAAGCCCTACCGCGAAAAGACGGATATAACTGATAATATCCGAAAAGCTGCCCACCGCGCTGAGGAAGGTGGGAAGAAAATTGGCAAACCCCTTCCCCACATTCTTCAAGAAGTTCCCCCCCCGCTGTTCAGAGAAGATGAAGAACATCCCCAGCCCCCCGGCGATCAGATAGATGCCAAAAGAAGGGATAGGAAACTCCTGGCTGGACAGGACCAGGTTAAGCACCAGGAAATAGAGGCCTACCACCATCGCAAGCCATCCGGCTTGGGCCAAAAATATAAGGGACGGGAAAGCCCTTTTGATGTTTTTCAGATGGGCCAATATGATCTGCCCGGCGCCCACGATGAAACACAACCATTTTACATTCTGTTCCTCTTTTAAAAAGGGCAGTTTTGGCTGAAAAAACGGGTGATCGATCTTGAGGGCAAAGAACGAACCGGTCAGCGCCCCCCAGATTATGGTAGTAAGGGAAAGCGCGCCGAGCAGCAAAATCCCATCAGGTATGGTTCCGCTTGCCTTCTTCGACTTGATCCCAAAGATCAGGGCAAGAATAAACAGTATCGCCCCGTATCCCGCGTCGCCGAATATCATGGCAAAGAAAAAACTGAAAAAGATCAGGTAGGACAAACTAATATCATATTCCCGATACCCTGGAGTAGTTCCCAACATCTTAAACAACGGCTGAATCAACCGCACCAAGGCGTTGTTTCTCACCAGGGTTGGAGGATTATCATCCTTCCCAGGTTCCGTTACCAGAAGCGCCCAGCTGTTTTCAGGCGCCGCCCGTTTTAAAGCCCCAACCTGATCATGCGGAACATAGCCAACGAGCCATGAAATGGCAAATTCTCCTGATTCTCCCGCCACCGTATCCATACCAAACTTGGCGGTCTGAAATTCAATATCCTGAAGGATACCATCCAATTCCGCCTGTATTATTCCTTTCTCAACGCTAAGGGCCGCAAACTGCTTTTCAATATCCGCCATGCGGCTTTCGATACCAGCGATTAACCGGTCAAGCTCAGAAAGGGAATATTCCGGCAAGGGAAAGGGTATTTCCCCCGGCAACTCTTGCCCCGCCGCAACCCCATAAACCGTTGATTTATCCCTTGCAATAACGATAAAACGCTGTTCCTTCCCCAGATTTTCATAGGACCGCGCTGGAAGGCTATAGGGGATAATCGCCAATCCCCGCCCGGCTAACTCTTTAAGGGCGGCGGGGCTGAAATCCCCCCATTTTTCAATGCGGCTCCGTTCCTTTGTATAGGTAACAAGCTGCTCTTGCAGGGCTTTACGCTCCTCCGCCAAAGCAAATAGCCGGCTTACCAATTCCTGGCCGTTAAGACCGGCGGCGGCGCTCCGCCCTCCCGCGTCCTTCCCTTGCTGATAGGATTGCAACAAGCCCAAGGCGCTTTCGGTTTTAGTCTTCCGTTCCAAAAGCTGGGTAAGGCTATCGGAAACCGCGTTCCGTTTCTCCAGATGAACCACCCCAAGCTCCCGCAGTTTTTCAAGGGAAATATCCCGGCTTTTATCCGAAACAACAAGGTACACCTTCTTCATTGGCACAATCATCGGCTTGCCCTCTCCATACCGCGCTTGGCGATCTTTCCGCGGACAACCGCGGAAGTCTGCTGATCCCCCAGATACACCTGTATCTTCTTTATATTCGCCTTGGTCTCGGGAATCTTAATTTTTTCAAATAAATTCACCCGCTGGGTGGTAATCCGCAATTCGTTATCCAGCCTTCGGCGCTGTTCCTCCAAAATTTGTGCTTCCAGATCCAGCAAGAGGACCTCTTTCATCCGTTCCACCGCCCTATCCAGCCAAAGGGGATTTCGAGCCAGATCGTAACCGGCAACTTCAAATTCCGCTCCCTCAAAAAGCGGTATCGCAACTCCGGCAATATTCCCCAGAGCGGTTTTAACGGCGGCGATCTTAAGAATATTCACGGTAAATATTCCGGCCTCCCCAAATACCGCAATCCAGGACTTAAAAGTTTCGTTAATCCGGTCTTTCTCAAGCCTTCGTTCCTCTATCCTGTTCTCAATGGTTCTTATTTCCGCCTGAAGCTGCTGCTTTTTGAGCATCAAAGTAGGGAGATACCGCTTATACATCTTCAGGGCGTCCCGCTGCTTCTTAAACTCATTTTTTGTCAGCTTGATTTTAGCCATGCCGCTGCCGCCTTCCCATCCTTATCCGCCTAGCCTTTTTTAGGCCAAAATTGTTCCAGAAGTTCCGACCGCAGTCCTGTTTCTTCAGGGCTAAAACAATCGGCGAGAATTTCCCAGCCTAAATCCAAAGCCTTTTCCAGGGGAATATTCACCGAGAGGTCCATCATTTGTTTTTCAAACTGCTCCCCGTATTTCAGGAGCTTATCATCCCAAGCGGTCATGATAAAGCCCATGGACTTCTTTTCCAAGGTATCCTTATAGGCGGCGTAGAGCTTGATCATGCCGTCCATAAGCGCCCGGTGATCCGGACGGGTCTTCCCGTTCACCTGCTGTTTCAACCGGGAAAGAGAACCAAAGGGTTCGATGCGTCCGCCCTTTAGGTAGTATTGCCCCTCGGTGATGTACCCCGTATTATCCGGCACCGGATGGGTAACATCATCGCCCGGCATAGTAGTAACCCCCAGGATAGTGATAGAGCCGGCGGTCTCAAAGTCAACGGCCTTTTCATACCGGGAGGCCAGCTGGCTGTACAAGTCCCCTGGATACCCCCGGTTGGAAGGGACCTGCTCTTGGATTATCGAAATTTCTTTCATGGCGTCGGAAAAGTTGGTCATATCCGTTAGGAGTACCAATACATCCTTGCCTTGCAGGGCGAATTGTTCGGACACCGCCAAAGACATATCCGGGATCATAAGACATTCCACTGTGGGATCGCTGGCGGTATGCACAAACATAACGGTCCGGGATTGGGCGCCCCCTTCTTCCAAGGTATCCTTAAAGAAGAGATAGTCGTCATATTTTAGCCCCATACCCCCAAGGATAATCACATCGACCTCGGCCTGCATGGCGATCCGGGCTAAAAGCTCATTATAGGGCTCGCCTGACACGGAAAAGATCGGCAATTTTTGAGAAACCACCAGGGTATTAAAGAGATCGATCATGGGAATACCGGTACGGATCATACGCCGGGGAATAATACGCTGCGAGGGATTAACCGATGGTCCCCCAATGGGAATCATATTTTCCCGCAGGCCCGGCCCCTTATCACGGGGAGCGCCCGAACCGGAGAAAACCCGGCCTAACAGATTTTCAGAGAAGGAAACCTGCATGGGCCGGCCCAGGAATCGCAGGGTGTCGCCAGTGGAAATACCCCGGCCCCCGGCAAATACCTGTAGGGAAACCAAATCGCCCTCAAGACGGTTCACCTCCGCCAAGGAGGTGCCGAACACCGTATCTACTTCCGCGAGGTCCCCATAACGGATATTCTCCGCCCGCACGGTAATAACGCTTCCAGTGATGGATTCAATTTTGCTATATACCTTTTTCATAGTCCCTTCTCCCGCCCGCTATCAAACAACATGCTGCTCTACCGCCGGATCCAACCGCTCGGCCAATACCGCGTTAACCTCTTTTTCACGGGCGTAAAATTGTTCGCTCTGCCATTCCGTGGCGTTATAATCCAGGAACCGCTGCCTAAGCCGGTTAAACCAATTGCGGGCCTCATTTTTATCCGCAAAGGATATTTTCGCCGCCAAAATATTGAGAATTTTCCCAAAAAGATACTTTTGCCGGTCCGGGCTGACCGATGAGTCAATCGGATCAAAGGAGTTTTGCTGAAAATACACCGAATCCAGAAAATCTCCTTTTAAATAGATCACATAGTCTTCCAGACTGGTCCCCTCTTCGCCGACAACCTTCATCATCTGTTCCACTTCGGTACCCCGGGCCATAAATCCATGGGCATAGGAAACTTTTTTTGCCTCGATTATTCCCTTATACTTAGACCAGGAATCCAAGGGATGGATGGCGGGATACTTCCGGGCGTCGGATCGCTCCCGGGAAAGGCCGTGGAACGCGCCGACAACTTTCAAGGTTGCCTGGGTAACCGGCTCTTCAAAGTTACCCCCCGCGGGGCTTACGGTACCGCCAATCGTTACCGAACCGATAGAACCGTCCCGCAGCCGCACCAGCCCGGCCCGTTCATAGAAACTGGCTATCGTGGATTCCAGATAGGCCGGAAACGCCTCTTCGCCGGGGATTTCCTCCAAACGGCCGGACATTTCCCGCATAGCCTGGGCCCAGCGGCTGGTTGAATCCGCCAAAAGCAGGACGTTCAATCCCATTTGCCGGTAGTATTCCGCCAATGTCACGGCGGTGTAGACCGACGCTTCCCGGGCTGCCACGGGCATGGAAGAGGTATTGCAGATAATGATAGTCCGTTCCATTAGGGAACGCCCGGTTTTGGGATCCGTAAGTTCGGGGAATTCCTTCAAGGTTTCCACCACTTCCCCGGCCCGCTCGCCGCAGGCGGCGATAATCACAATGTCCACATCCGCATGGCGGCTGGTTATTTGCTGTAATACAGTTTTTCCCGCGCCGAAGGGACCGGGAATACAATAGGTCCCCCCCCGGGCAACCGGAAAAAAGGTATCGATAAGCCGGACCCGGGTTACCATCGGCTCGTCCGGCTTCAGTCGTTCCTCATAACAATCCACCGGGCGCTTTACCGGCCAGTGGAAAGACAGGGTTACTGGATAGGTATTTCCCTTATCATCTTTTAATTCCGCGATCCTATCCCGGATTTTGTAAGAACCGGCTCCGGCAATAGACGCAACCGTATAGGCCCCATACCTATTGAAGGGTACCATAATACGGTGGGTGAAAGCCCCTTCCGGCACAGTCCCCAGGGTATCCCCCCGTTCCACCGTATCTCCAACATGGACGGCAGGGGTAAAATCCCACGCCGTATCCGCCGGCAGGGGGGCCAGGTATACCCCCCGTTCCAGGAAATACCCCGTCTCCGCGGCAAGTTTAGGCAGGGGATTCTGCAGGCCGTCAAAGACCTGGCCCAACAGACCGGGCCCAACCTCTACCGCCAGCATATCCCCCGAATATTCCACCTCATCGCCCACCGCGATGCCTTTGGTAATCTCAAATACCTGGAGCTGGGAAATATCCCCCCGGATACGGATAACCTCGCTTTTAAGCAACTTACCCCCGGCTTTTACATAACCAACCTCGTTCATGGAGACCGCTCCCTGAAAGCGAACGCTCACCATATTGCCGTTTACGGCTACTACTGTTCCTTGTGTTCCGGTCATTTCGGTTCTCCCGATTCATTACGCTTTGAGGCATGCTCCGCCATGGACGCGTCCATGATGGCAGTATAGAGCCCCGTATATTCCGCAAAACCTTCTTCGGCCTTAAATAAGGCCCGCCGCTCCATCAGCCGCAACTTAAGCAGGTATGCATACATGGTAGTAACGCCAAAATAGTGAAACCCCTCAAGGCCTTCAATCGCGTCCCAGCGCGTTTTGTCTAAAAAAAGCTCCGCTTCCAAAGGGGAGTCCATAAACGCCGCGGCTTTCGCGGCGCTTACCGCGCCGGCGGGATAATCCGGGGGATCGACCGCCGCGCCCCCTTCCCGTTTAAGCCGCTGGGCGCGGAAACGGGCAAGATTCAGCCTGAGGGATAGTTCCCACGTCCGCCATGCGTCAATAAAATGAGAACCCGTGGCTTGGAGGGGCTTCCCATAGGCGGGCGCTTGAGCCTCGCCGGCTCCCGCCGGTTCCGGGTCGAGGGCGCACCTATCCAACAAGCCCACGTCCTTGGCGGTCAAAAAATCCTGGCATTTGGCCTTAAACGCATCCGGCGTCATGGGCGCGGCCTGGCCGTAGATTAAATAGGGCAACTGGGCGGCCAAGTAATAATACGCCACGCCCTACATTCCTTTTGCCGATTCTTTAAGGATTTCCGCTAATTTTGGATTCAAATACGCCGAAAGCAGTTCGGCCACCGAATCGGCGGAAAAATCATAATAGGCGGACCCGTCTTTGCCGGCGATACGGAAGCCGGCCGCTAAATTCCGGCCCGGTTTCAACTCCACGCCTTTTTTCAATTCCGCGGCGAGTTTATCGTTAAAATAGGAACTCAGTTTTTTCAGCTGCCCTTCCTCAAGGATAAGGTCCAGGGAATCCCCCTTTTGGGCGGCCCACCCCTTGAGAATATCCGGCAATACCGACTTAAGGGTCTCATCGTTTAGGGAGGAACCGGTTTCTTGGGCCACAATCTTATCCAGTACGCCCTGAATTTCAGTTTTGAAGGTGAGCACCACATTCCGGGAAGCCTGCCCTATGGCCGCGACGCCGGCTTTTTCGGTCCGCTCGGCATCGGCTTTCGCCTTGGCGGTAATAGCATCCGCCTCCCGCCGGGCGGCGTCCACTATACGCTTTGCCTCTTCTTCCGCTTGGGTCTTGATGCAATCCGCCTCCTTGGAAGCGGCGTCCATGCCGTCCTTTTTTAATTTATCAATAAGTTCCTGAAATTGGTTATCCATACGCTCCTCTTTTTCAAGCTATATTGTTTATCCGGTCCTGCTCCTACGCCCGCTATGAATCTTCTGAATCTTCCCGCTAAAAACCGCCATGCGATTGCCCTAGGATATTCAAACGCATACCCTTTCTTTATAGCATATTATCAATGGCCGTGGCAATATTTTTCAGGGATCCGGGGCAAAAAAAATCAAAAAAAAGCGGCGCGGCTCCGCGGGAAAATCCGCCCCGGCGGAAGCGCGGCGGCGCCTTAATCTCCGCCTTTTTTTTTGAGGACCTCAAACTTATAGATGGTTTTTTCATGAAAATCCCGTCCGGGGCCGAAGATACAGGAGGGAAAATCCGGCTTGTTCGGCGAATCAGGGAGATACTGGGTTTCCAGACAAAACCCGCCATATTGCTGGTATACGGAACCGGCCTTTCCCGGTACGCCGTCCAGGAAATTCCCGGTATACAATTGAACGCCCGGCATGGTGGTATGGATACGCATGGCCCGTCCTGAAACCTCCTCCGCGATTTCAGCGCAGGGCCTGAGCTTTCCCCCTCCCCCCTCTTTGGACAGCACAAAACAATGGTCGTACCCCTTGGGGGTTCCCGGCAGGGCGTCCATATCCTGGCCTATGTTTTTCACCGCGGTAAAATCAAAGGGACCCTGCCGCGCCGGGATCAAAGCTCCCGTGGGCAGGCGGTTTTCGTCCACCTCAACATAGGACTCCGCGTGGATAACGGCCCGATGTGAAAGGATATCCCCGGACCCCTCGCCGGCCAGGTTAAAATAGGCGTGGTTGGTCAGGTTAACCGGGCAAGGGGCGTCCACCTGGGCCTGATAATGGGCGATAATCTCGTTGGACTTGGTGAGGCCGTAACTTACCTGGGCTTTTAGGCTGCCTGGAAACCCTTCGTCACCATGGGGGCTTTTCAATGACAGCCGGATGAATACCCCGTCCTTTTCCTCATAGGGCTCCGCCTTCCAGAGGCGCTTGTCAAAGCCCCGGCGCCCACCATGGAGAGTGGTATTCCCTTCATTTTTAGAGAGTTTATACACCGTCCCTTCTAATGAAAAACCTCCCCCGCCGATACGGTTCGCAAAACGCCCTATGGTCGCGCCAAAATAGGGCTTGTTATGGATATAGTGCCCTAGGGTGTCGTACCCCAAGAGGATGTCATCCCGTTTGCCGCGCCGGGACGGGGCGAACAGGGAAACCCAGTGGGCGCCGAAGGTGGAAACCGTCAGGGTTAAATCCCCCGCCTCAAGTATATAGAGGTACGCCTCTTTTCCTGATGATAAAACGCCGAAGGGTTTCTTGCTGATTTTCATAACCGCGCCTCCTGGAAACCAGCATAGCCTATAATGGGGATAAGAGAAAACAGGGGCGCTATCAACAGTTTAAGAAAGGAGGAGGGGGTAAAAAAGGCGCATGTATGCCCCCGGCAACGGACCGGGGCGCCCGGAGTCCCGAAACAGTATGTTGAGGATGCCCGTAACGCCCCCGCCGGGGGGCCTCGGCCTCCCCGGCCCCCTAAATCAGCGGTTCCCTAAGGAGCCCAAAAAACGGGATTTTTGCGGCTATTTTGACGCAAAAATCCACAAGCGCCCCAGGCTCCTAGTTCATGCCCCGGTTTTGGGGAATATCCGGCAGGGACGCGAAGCCCTTTGCCAGGTCCTCGTCTGTTGGGATATAATCGGTCATGGTTTTCGCGTTATACGCCATATACGCGGTCATGTCAAAGTAGCCGGTTCCGGTCAGGCCGAATAGTATTGTTTTTTTCTCGTTGGAACGTTTACACTCCAAGGCTTCGTCAATGGCGGCCTTGACCGCATGGGCCGATTCAGGGGCCGGCAGTATGCCCTCAATCTTAGCAAAACGGACCGCCGCGTCAAAGACTTCGGTTTGCGCGGCGGTCCGGGCTTCCAGAAAACCGTCATGGTACAGTTTCGACAGCGTTGGATTCATGCCGTGGTAGCGCAGCCCTCCGGCGTGGCTGGCGGAGGGCATAAAAGCGCTGCCCAGGGTATACATCCGTATCAGCGGCGTGGTCTTGGCGGTATCGCCGAAATCATAGGCGTAGCGCCCCCGGGTAAAAGACGGGCAAGAGGCGGGTTCCACCGCGATAAACCGGGTACGCGACGCGCCCTTGAGTTTGTCCGCGATAAAAGGCGCTAACAGCCCCCCAAGATTTGAGCCGCCCCCGGCGCAGCCGATGATAATATCCGGTTTAACGCCGTATTTATCAAACGCCGCTTTGGTTTCCTGGCCGATGATTGACTGGTGCAGCAAGACATGGTTCAGGACGCTGCCCAGCACATAGCGGCAGCCGGCGCCGCTTACCGCCTTTTCAACGGCCTCCGAGATGGCGCAGCCCAGGGAGCCGCCGGTATCCGGATTTTGGGCCAATAGAGCGCGTCCCGCTTGGGTGGTATTTGAGGGTGAAGGGATGAGTTCCGCGCCGTAGGTTTCGATGAGGGCCTTTCGATAGGGTTTTTGCCCGGAGCTGACCTTAACCATATACACCGTCAAATGGATACCGTAGAACGCGCAGGCCATGGCCATAGCCGATCCCCACTGGCCCGCCCCGGTTTCAGTGGTAAGCGCCTCAATCCCCTCGGCTTTCGCGTAAAACGCCTGGGCTGCCGCGGAGTTCAGCTTGTGGGACCCGGAGGTATTAACGCCCTCATGTTTATAGTAGATTTCCGCCGGTGTACCCAATGCTTTTTCCAAAAAATAGGCCCGTATCAGCGGCGCGGGACGGTACGCCTGGTAAAACTCCCGCAATCCCTCAGGTATCTTGATCAGCGGCGTCGCCGCGTCAAGCTCCTGTTTGACCGGTTCTTTACAGAACACCCCTTCTAAATCCGCGGCGGACGCGGGCTGCAAGGTCCCCGGATGGAGGAGCGGATCCGGTTTTTCCCGCATATCCGCCCGGATATTATACCAGTATTGGGGAATCTCGTCTTCGGCAAGATACAGCCGGGTTGGAATCTTCTTTGCCATGCGGCGCTCCTAAAACTAAAATAGCCTTGTTTACTAAGGCGGTTGGCCGCGGACCTTTGTCCGCTAATGCGGAAGCCGCTCAATAACCGCGGGTATTGAGCGGCCCTGCCGTTTCTATTTATAGAAACATACAACAGGCGCGCCGCTTCTGTCAAGGGGCGGGCGGGAAAGGCTCCCCCGGTCAACAACATCAAGAGATTAGCGGGGGGCAAGCCCCCCTCACTCCATGCGGGGGTTCCACCCCCGCAACGCCCCCGCCGGGGGGCCTCATGCCCCCCGGTCCCCCCGCCATATAGGCTTAAGTTGCTGACAGGGGGAAGTCGCGTACCCTCTTGGGGTACGGCCCCTACAGGCGTTGCGCGGCAGCGCCCTGCCCCCCGGTCCCCGCTTAACCCGGTAATATAGCTTGGTTGCCCGAACAATTCTTTTTTGTTAGGCTTATCCTATGGAAGGATTGCTGATCCTTATCATTGGGCTTTTTCTCTTTGCGGTATCCGGCGTCATCGCCTTGCTGGTTAAGACCGGCTCCCTTGCGGATGAAAACCGGCGTCTTGCCGGCCGCGTCACCGCCCTTGAATCGGCAATATCCCGGCTTACGGGCCGGGAACTTCCCCAGCGCCGGCATGAGGAAAGCGCGCCGCCGGAAGCGGCCGTTCCGGCGGCGCGCCCCGCCGTCTCGCAAACGGCGGTTCAGTCGTCACAGCCGGCTGAACCAATACTAAGGGCGGAATTATCCCTGCCGGCGGCATCCCTGTTCACCGCCCTGCGCGCCTTTATCCGGGGAGGAAACGCCTGGGCCGCCGGTGGCGTCGCGCTGCTCATCGCGGGCTTCGGCTCCCTGACCGCCTACCTTGCCCGCCGCGGCTTTTTCACCCTGGAGATGGGTATACTCGCGGCGGCCCTGACCGGCATTTTACTCTTAAGCCTCGGCTTGGCCTTGCGGAAAAAGCGGCGCTCGTACTGCCTGCTCCTCCAGGGCGGCGGGATCGGCATACTCTACCTTTCGGTATTCGCGGCCCATACGCTGGCCCTCTGGTTTTCGCCGCTTACCGCCCTTATCCTCCTCAGCCTCCTCCTGCCGCCGGCCCTTATCCTCGCCCTGGCACAGGGTTCCCAGGCCCTCGCCTTTTTCGCTTTTCTGGGGGGCTTTGCCGCGCCCCTGCTCACCAGCGCCGCCGGGGGCGGCCATGTCTTTTTCTTTTCCTATTATACCGCCCTTTGTTTGGGGGTTTTAGCCGTCAGCGTCTTCCGCTTCTGGCGGTGGCTCAACCTGCTGGCCTTCTGGTGCGTCTTCGGCGCCGCCGTCTCTTGGGTTATGCGTTTCTACCAGCCCCGCTTGTTTTGGTCTTCCGAACCCTTTTTCATCGCCCACATCCTGTTGTTTACGGTTTTGGGTATCCATGGATTGGGAAAACGGGCCTTCCGGCGAGACGTCTATTGCGACGGCGTCCTGCTCCTGGGAACCCCCTTTCTGGGGACGGCGGTTCAATGGCGGATATTCGCCGCGGCTAGCCACGGCCATGCCCTGGTAAGTCTAAGTTTTGCCGGTTTCTACCTGCTCCTGGGAATATACCTCTGGAAACGCCGGGGCGCGGCTATGCGGCTTTTTGCTGAAGGCTTCCTGGGGCTGGCGCTGCTGCTGGCAAACCTTGCCGTGCCTCTGGAACTGGCCCCCGGCATCACCAGCGCGGTATGGGCCGCCGAGGGCGCCCTATGCTTCTTCTTCGGCCTACGCCGGAAAAACGCCAAAACGGTTCTCGCCGCCGCCGCCGCGCATACCGCCGCCGCCATCGCCTTTATCATTACGCTTGCTGCGGAGCATGGCCAGGCCGCCCTATTCCGCAGCCCCCGCTTTAGCGGTTCCCTGCTGATTGCCCTGGCATCCTTTGCGTATATCCTGATCGCCCGGAAGTTCCGGGAACAGGACGCAGCCGGAAGCGCCGGAGGATTCTTTTCCCGCGCGGGCGTCTACCGTGAAGGGTTCTTCCACGCCGCCGCAGTTTGGGCTTACCTCTGGTGGTTCGGCGGCTGGTACGGCGAATTGCGCCGGGCGGCGCCGGACTATGGAAGCCTCTTCTTTATCCTCAGTTCCCTTACCGCCCTGGCCGCGTTCTGCCTGGCCCGGTATACCCGGTGCCCAAGCCTGCTTTGGGGGGCGCTTCCCTCAGCCGTCCACGCCGCCGCGCTGATAGCCGGCGCCTTCGGGGGGAGCCGAATCCTAATCTACCAGAGCCGTCAGCCCCGCTTTGCGCTGAATCATAATTTCTTCACCGGCCTCTACGGCTTTGCCTGGCCGGGATTCCTGGGAATCCACGGGGCGGCAAGCCTCCTGTCCCGGAACCTGCTGGGAGTAAAACTCCGGAGCCTCTGGCTTTTTACCCTGATCCTTACCGCCGCCGCCGTGTTAAGCTCCTCAGGCCGGGCGCTGACCGTGGAGGCCGGCCTTGCCCCGGCCTGGACGAGCTTTGCCGGACTCCTGCCCCTGTTTACGGTACTGATCGCCCTCAGCGTCCTGGACATGCGCGGGGGGAAGGCGCGCGGCCGCAAAGCGGACACGGCCCCTGCGATGGAGCGCGGCCACCCCGTAACGCCCCCCAGCCTGGAAGCCTCCGCCTCCCGGCCTGTCCAAGCCCCGTATACAGTATGGGCTGAACCTTTGCTGCGCTTTGGGCTGCCCTATTTGATTTCGATCCTACTGGGACTCTGGTTTTTAGCCAGCCTGTTTCTTCCAGGCAATCCCGCGCCCCTCCCTTGGTACATTCCCCTGCTCAACCCCCTGGATATGTTAGAGGCGCTTTCAGCCCTGCTTTTTCTTTTCCACCAAAGCGTTTTGATCCGCTCAGGCGGCGGGAAATATGCCCTGGGAAGGGGCGCCCTTACGGTCATAGGCGATACGGCGCTTTTCCTGTGGATTACCGCCCTGCTTGCCCGGTCCGCGCATTTCTATGGAAGGATTCCCTACGACCGCCTTTTCGATTCCAGCGCGTTCCAGCTTGGGCTTTTGGCGGTCTGGGCACTTTACGGCTTCGCCCATATCATTCTGGGAACCCGCCTTGCCCGGCGTCCGGTCTGGATCGCCGGAGCGGTCATTATTCTGGCGGCTATTGGGAAACTCCTCCTCCTGGACCTGGCGGGGGCGAAAACCGTTGCCCGGATCAGCTCTTTTTTCATCGCCGGGCTTATACTGCTCCTAACCGGCTGGGTCTCCCCCCTGCCGCCCGCCTCTTCAGAACCGAAGGGCGCGGACGGCTCGAATCCCAAGGGCGGTCCCCTATGAATTGCCGGATTGTTCGATCCCAGCGCGCTTGCCTGTTGATGTACGCGGGGGCCGGAACCCGGTTCAGACGCTTCGTTATCCTACTTAAGAATGATTAAAACAGTCCACAGAGAATCTATGATTTAGATTATCGGGAGAACGTGGTACTCTGGCCTGACGGGGCCAGGGAAGGTCAGCCCCTTGCGGGGCTAATTATAAGAGGTGGAAGGCTGATCCGTGTTGTGAGGAAATCCCGCAAGGGAGGAACCTCGGCGCAGAGAATAGTTAAGACCGGCCACCGTAAAGTAAAACGCGGCTGCCCGTCAAACAGGCAGACCGCGAATAGGAGTACGGCG
>JAITHL010000076.1 GCA_031279975.1 Treponema sp.
TGGAGGACGTCGCCGGTTTCCTTGTCGATCCAGAGTTTCTGGCGGGGATAGCTTTCGGTGCGTTTTTTGGCGGTCAGGTCCAGGGCCCAGCAGCCGCGCCCGTTCCAGGTTTCCGAGCCGGAGAGGGTAGGGGTATAGCGGCTGGAGAGGGTGTCGTTGTTAATCGTGTCCTCGTAGGAAAGGTCGCTGCCCATCATGCTTTCCTTCAGCATATGGCCGGAGATGAGCATCACTTCCTCGGTGTCCCCCCCGGGAAAGGGGGTGCGGAAAGGGGGGGGGGTACGCCGCGTTCCCGATTGGCGCCAACGACCCCTCGTTCCAGCCCTGCGGGCTTCCGCTACCCCCTCTGCGGGGCTCGTGCAATCCGCCTTTGGCGGATTGCATCAGAGTTTTTGGCTTTGCCAAAAACTCTACGTCCCGTGGAGTTTTGCCTTTGGCAAAACTCCGAGCTAACCGCCTGCGGTGGTTAGCGCAACGCCCCCGCCGGGCCTGTTTAACAAGAAGGAGTTTTTTATGCGCACCATTTTTTCTGTCTGTCTATTTGCGTTTGTCGCAGGAGTCATGCCCATTGCGGCCCAGTCCCTTTCAGGAACGGCGGATACGCGGCTTGTTCTTTCCGCCGGAGCGGGCGGCGCCCCGGACTTTTCCTGGGGCGCGGAAGAATACGCCAATCTCAGGCTGAAAGTTCCGGTTCGGGACGCCGCGGCTTTTTACGGGGCGTTCAACCTTACCGCTGCGGCGGGCAGTATCATCAACGACGCCCGCGCCTATGCTGCGGCAACGGGCGCGGATATGCCGTTTATCGCCGGGGAAAACTATGCCGGTTCCCTTGAACTGGAACGGCTGTACCTTCAGATTAACGGCGACTCGATCAACTGGAGCGCGGGACTGCTCCGTATGCCTTTCGGTTTCGGCCTTGTTTGGGGGCCCATGGATTTTATCAACCCGCGCAACCCCCTCCAGCCGGATGCGCGTCTGCGGGGAGCGCTGGGTACGATTGGTTCATGGTATCCCGTACCGGGCGGTGACGCGCGCCTTTTCGCCTTTGCCGCCGCGCCCAAAGATCCCCTAAAACAGGACGGCGGCGGGGCGCGGTTTGCCCTGGGTTTTGAAAATCACTGGGAAAAAGCAAGCGCCCAGTTCCTTTATTCCTTTGAAACTCCCGCCGCCTATACACCGCAGTTTGTTCCCGCGCTTGAGTATTCACAGGGACTTCACCGCGCGGGACTTTCACTCAAAGCGGATATGGAACTGGGATTTTCCGCGGAACTGTTGTACACGCTTGACCCTGCGTCCCCGGACGGAATCAGGGGACTTTCGGCAAGCGCGGGCGCGGACTATTCGTTCTTTGACGGGAAACTTTTGGTACTGGCCGAGTACCTGTATTCAGGCGCGGACTCGATTACCGCGCGAAACGCCGCCAACCCCGCAGGCTATGCCGGACGGCATTTTCTGTACGTTTCCGGCACCTGGAGCCTGAGCGACTTTACGCGGATCAACCTCGGCGGGGCGTATGCATTTGATGACCTTTCCGCCCTCCCCATCGCAGGCTGGGAACACGAACCCCTACAGGGAATTACCGTGTACGCCCGGCTTCAGGCGCCGCTGGACAGGGAAAGTTTTGACCGGGGAACAGGCGGCGAACTTGGCCCCGCCGCGAATAGAACGCGCGTACTGGGAACTGCCGGCGTCAAGGTAAAATTTTAACAAAGTCCGGGCGCAATCTGCGGTTATCCCGCGGATTGCTCTGGAGTTTTGCTTCACAAAACTCCAGTTAAAGCCTTTCCGAACTATTCTAACTATTGCCCGGAAGCCTGAGGTACCCAATACCGGCCGTCAAAGATGCCCAAGGCTGTTGATTAAAATTTTCATACCTTCATCCCGCAATGCCATTTCCGTATACATTTATTCTCCAACACATTGATAAAATTCAACGGATTTACCATTTTAATTTCATGCAGTCTTAATTTAAATAATTGCCTGTCATCCCGAGGGGACCTTGATAAACAACGGCGACGAAAACAAAGCGTTAGCCATCAACAAAGAAATGCGGCACAACAGCATATCGTTTGACGAGCGAATCAATAAAGGCAGCGACGCTGTTTTGAGAATCAAAAATATCGCCGATATCGAAAACAGATTCGCCGGAACATTATATGTAACGATATTCATTGATTATAACGAAAATGGAATTGTGGAGCGCAATGAAATTGAAAACATATCCATCGTCATCAACAAATCCCGCAATACCGTTTTATTGTTATAAACTTTTTGCTATGTTCAGCATAGCTTCTACCGTTTCCGGCTTGACATCGGCCTGGATAATGTGGGCCGGGGCCATCAGGTAGCCGCCGTTTTTGCCAAGGATGGCCGCCCGGTTCCGCATATCCTTTTCAATTTCGGCCGCATCCCCCCGGGGCATCATGCCCTGTTGATCCAGGCCGCCAAAGAAACAGATACGGCCGCCGTACTTTTCCGCCAGTTCCCGGGGATCGGAGCCGGGGGTCCAGAGCCAGGGCCTTGCTCAGGCTTACCTTTTGCTGATTGCCCCCGGAAAGGTTCATAACCAAAAAATCCGTATCCGGCGATTTAATGCCCATCCGGTCTTTCATGTTTTCCGCCAGGGCATATTCGCTTTTTTTGTTTATCACCCCCAGCCGCGCGTTCCTGTCCAGCTGGGGCATGGTGATGTTATCCTTGACGCTCATCTGAACAATAACGCCGTACTTTCCCCGGTCTTCGGACACATAGACAACGCCGTTTTCCAGGGCTTCCCGGTAGTTCCTGAATTGTACGGGCTTCTCCTCCAGGAACATTTTTCCCCGGAGGGAAGGGGTAAAACCGCTCAGCGCCAGGGCGAGTTCGGTACGGCCGGAACCGGCCAGGCCGGCAAAGCCCAGGATTTCTCCCCGGCGGACAAAAAAATCAATGTCGTGGAGCAGTTCCCTGTCCCCCAGGCCCTGAACGGAAAACAGTTCCCCCCCGATTTCCACCTCCGCCTTGGGATAGTAACTGTCCATGGCGCGGCCCACCATGTCGGTAACCAGCTCATCCTTGCCGGTGGATTTTACTTCCCGGGTGGAAATATAGCGTCCGTCCCTGATCACCGTTACCCTGTCGCAGAGGGTAAAAATTTCTTCCAGCCGGTGGCTAATATAAACGATGCTGACCCCCTGATTCTTGAGCCGCCGGATGACGGTAAAGAGGGCGTCCACTTCCTGCTGGGTCAGGGAGGCGGTCGGTTCGTCGAGGATAAAAATACGGGACTGGAAGGTAAGGGCCTTGGCGATTTCTACCATCTGCTTCTGGGCCATCCCCAGGTTTTTAATCTTTTCGTCCACCGGAATGGAAATGTGAAGATCTTCGAATATGCGTTTCGTTTTTTTGACCATGGCGCCGTAATCCAGATACATTAGGGGGCCGGCTTTTTTGGTAATTTCCTGGCCCAAAAAAAGATTTTCCAGCACCGTCATCTCTTCAAACAGGCTTGTCTCCTGGTATATAATGGCGATACCCTTGGCAAAAGCGTCCAGAGGATTGGCAATCGGCCCGGTATTGCCAAAGACGCTGATGGTTCCGCCGTTGGGCATATAAACCCCGCTTACCACTTTCATAAGCGTGGATTTTCCCGCGCCGTTTTCTCCGCAAATGGCGTGGATCTCCCCTTCCTTCCCTCAGTTCAAAATTCATATCCTTAAGGGCCACAACTCCGGGAAACGTTTTGGTAATCGCGCGCAGGGCCAGGGCTATGCCGTTCATGGTACCTTCTAGGGGTGGTAGAATACCTGTTCCAGTTGATAATGGGTCCCCGTGGTGGGGTCTTTTTCCATTACCATTACATCTTTCATATAGTCGTTCCACCGGTCGACCAGGGGGCTTTTGGCCTGAACCTGAGACGCATGGGCAACCCCCTGTTCCGCTTCATAATATCCAAACAGTTCGTCCCCCGCCAGCCAGATCGTATAGTTGTGGATTCCCGCCTCGTCAAGAAGTTCGGTCATTTCCGGCCAGATGTCCCTGTGCCGCCTTATGTACTCATCTTTCATTCCCGGCAGCAGCCGGGCCTTCCAGGTAAAACGTTCCATAGTATTGCTTCCTCATGCTTTCCTTGTCCTTCCAGATTGAAAGGGCTTGGTAAATTTCCAGCTTGCGGACTTTGGGGCCCCGCTGTAAATGGACATTTCTATTGTTTTAATGGAAAAAACACGGTATAATACCCCATGGGAAACAGGAACGAATTCTGGAAGTCTTTTCTCCATTACCTTCCCTACAGCGAAGAGGACGAAAAAATGGGGATGGTCTGTACTACCGCCGGACGCGGTGAAATTCCTCCCCATACGGTCTATCCTCCGCGAAAAAACGAACACCCCCCGCTTTTTAGAACCGTGGCAGAAGGCCGGGTTCTTCAGCAGTTTCAGCTGGTGTATGTTTCCGGCGGTGAAGGGGTCTTCCACGCGGAAGAACGGAACTGGCAGGTATGCCCCGGTTCCATGCTGCTCATTCTGCCGGGGATGAAGCACAGCTATAAACCGGCTGGGTGGAACACTGGGTGGGTTTTACGGGCAGCTACTTTTCCGGCCTGGTCCGGGAGGGGATTCTTTCAAGGGACCGTATCTTTTTTAAACCCGGCCTTAACGAAACGATCCTGGCCATGTACAACGGTATTTTTGACGAAGTCCGGTCCCAGCGGCCCCTGTACCAGTTAAAAGCCTGTGTCCAGATCATGGGGCTTATCGGAGAAACCTTGAGTTATGAACGGCGGCTTAGCCAGCCCAATGTATATGAAGACATTGTAAACAGGACCAAGGGCCTTATGGAATCCAATATATACGGCGAAATCAACCTTTCCAGCATTTCAGGACAGATCGGCCTTTCCGCTTCCAGGCTGAACGAAGTTTTTAAGACCTACACGTCCATGACCCCTTACCAGTACTATATCCACATCAAGATCCACAAGGCGGAAAGCCTTTTGGAACAGGACATGGCCGTCAAGGAAGTAGCCTTTAGGCTGGGCTTTGAGGATCAATACTACTTTTCCCGGCTCTTTAAGCACAAAACCGGCGTTTCCCCTCTTGATGCGGTTGTAACTAGGCAAGCCCGCTTGGCAGAGGTTCGTTCTAAGTGCCGCCCAGGGAGCGGTATTCTTTGCAGGTGCAGCCCGCGATTTCCCGGAATACCTTGCTGAAATAGTAGGGGTTTGAAAAACCGGCTTTTTCCGCGACCTCGTAAATTTTAAGGCTCGTGGCGGCAAGGAGTTTTTTGGCTTTTTCAATCCGGTAGCGCGCAAGGGCGGCGTTAAAATTAACGCCGGTTTCCTGTTTGAAAATGAATGACAGATAACTGTGGCTGACCCCGGCGTATTC